>JBIPOY010000053.1:0-12261 GCA_044378705.1 Saprospiraceae bacterium | reverse complement strand
ACATATCACCAAATTAATTTCTATTATGAAGCAATTATGTACTACTGTATTGCTTTGCCTCCTGTTTTTCGTGGGCGCGTACGCGCAGCGAACAGTGACCGGCAAAGTCACCGACGCTGCCGGAGATCCGCTGATTGGCGCCTCCGTAGCGGTCAAAAATACCCGCAACGGAACCATCACTGATGTGAGCGGTCAGTTCAGCGTATTGGTAACCGACAACAATGCAATTCTTTCCGTCGCCTACACCGGATATGCCGCCCAGGAGGTGGCTGTTGGCAGCAGCACGTCACTCAAAATCGTAATGGTAGAAGACCAGCGGCTGATTGACGAAGTGGTGGTGATTGGTTACGGCAAGCAAATTCGCAGCACCCTCACGGGCAACATCGCCAAACTCGGCAACGAGAACGTCAAAGGTATGCCCGTTGTGTCGCTTGAACAGGCCATGCAAGGCCAAGCGGCCGGGGTAAGCGTGGAAAGTGTCAATGGTAAACTCGGTTCTGCAGCGCGCGTGCGTGTGCGAGGCGTAGGCTCTATCAATGCCGGCACAGAACCGCTCTTTGTGGTTGACGGTATTCCCCTTGCCAAAGATGCCCGCAATACCTTTGGGGCCGCGCTAAACCCCCTTGCCGACATCAATTTCAATGATATTGAATCCATAGAAGTATTGAAAGATGCTTCAGCCAAAGCCATTTACGGTTCCCGTGGCTCCAATGGAGTCGTATTGATTACCACGAAATCGGGAAAAGCCGGAAAAAGCCACATCGAATTGGATTTCCAAACAGGCTTCAGCCAACCTACCCACAAACGAGAGTTCCTCAATGCCAAACAATACGTAGAACTCTTCACAGAAGCGGCGAAAAACTCCGATGATATTGACGGTTATGCGTACGATGACCCTGATTCTTGGTCAGCTTTTGTGGAGTCGCGTTTCTATCGCTACTCCGGCCGCAACGACGACTGGAAAACGGGTGTGGATAAAACCAACTGGCAGGATGAAGCCTTCCAAAAAGGATCGCTCCGAAATACGACCCTGACAATGTCGGGCGGCAGCGAGCGCATGCGGTATTTTGTCAGCGCGAACTCCGGCTTTACCAATGGCATCTTGAAATCCAACAACCTCGACAAAGACGGCGCCCGTGTTAACCTTGACTTTGATGCGCTTGAAAAACTAAAAGTGGGCGTTAATTTGGCTGTTTCACGCACCAAAACCCGCCAGGTTTCGGACGATAACGCATTTTCTACCCCTATGCAATTGGTGGCGTTATCGCCATTGACCCCAACCCGCGATCCGGAAGGTGTGCTCTACGACCGCCCCATCACTACTTACTACAACGGTTTGATTGATATGGAAGAAGCGTCTAGGAAGGTGTTTACAAACCGTACCTTGGTCAATGTGTTTGGTGATTATCGTTTTACAAGCCACCTGGCGCTTCGCGTGGAGGCTGCAGCAAATCAATATAATGTGCGCGATGAAGCCCGTTTTGGCGAACGCACGGATACCGGCAATGATTCGAATGGCTATGGCCAATCGGTATTTGCCGGTGCAACAGACTACAATACGAACGCGGTATTGCGTTGGAACCGCGAATTTGACAGCCACGACCTCGGCTTGGATGTTGGAACAGAGTATTTCCAAAGTGAAAACAATCGCACCTCCGTCCAGGGGGAGCAATTTCCTTCAGACGCGTTAAAAACACTCTCCAGTGCTGCGGTTATCACCGGGGGCACGAGTGCGGAGGATAAGTACAGTTTCTTGTCCTACTTCGGTCGTGCACGCTACAACTTCGATCGGAAATATCTTTTCAACGCCTCTGCACGAATTGACGGTTCGTCACGTTTTGGCGCCGACAAACGCTACGCCTTTTTCCCTGCGGTGTCGGCAGGCTGGGTAGCGAGCGAAGAAGATTTCTTGAAAGGAAACAGCACGCTTTCCTTCTTGAAAGTACGCGCATCTTGGGGGCAGAGTGGCAACGCAGACATCGGCAACTTCCGCGCCCTTGGGTTGTACGCCCCGGGTAGCTATTCCGGAAGTAGCAACTTTACGCCGGAACAAATCGCCAATCCGGAACTTACGTGGGAAAAAAGTACGGAACTTGATTTTGGTATCGATTGGGGTTTGTTTGACAATCGCATCAACGGCGAAATTGACTATTACATCAAAAACACCAACGACCTCTTGCAACAGGTACCGGTGCCATCCACCACCGGTTTCAGAACACAGTGGAAAAATGTTGGCGAGTTGCGCAACAAAGGTTGGGAGTTTACCCTCAATTCCAATAACTTGACGGGTGATTTTAAGTGGACCACCTCGCTGAACCTGGCGCTCAACCACAACGAAGTGGTGTCACTTGCCGACGGCCAAAACATCATTGACGACGGTGGCACCCGCCAGCCCAATGTCGTGAAAGTTGGCGAACCCATCGGCGTTTTTTACGGTGCTGAATACGCCGGGGTGGATCCACAAAACGGCGACGCACTTTACTATATCAACGAAGAGGGCGGCGATCCCAATGCCACCTCCAATGATTTCTCCGAGGCAAATTATGTGGTGCTTGGCTCCCCATTGCCCACGCTGATCGGCGGTATTGGCAATACGTTTTCTTGGGAAGGCCTCACCTTGGATATTCGTTTTCAGGGCCAGCAAGGCAATAAAATACATCGCTCAGGTGACATTTTTATGTCCTGCAATGCCTGTTGGTTTGACAATCAGACATCCGATCAGCTGGCGCGTTGGCAGAACCCCGGAGACGTCACGGATGTGCCCCAAGCACGTTTGGGTTATTCCAATGGTGACATCGGCCGCAGCAGCCGCTACGTCTCCGATGGCGCTTACCTGCGCCTCAAAAACATTACCCTAGCCTACGATTTGCCGGCCAAGTGGTTTGCCCGTACAGGCGTGCACAGTCTCCGGTTGTATGCCACGGGTACCAACGTACTCACTTTCACCAAATACGATGGCTGGGATCCGGAAGTAACCGCAGACTATATTGCCAACAACGTTACGTATGGTATTGATTTCTACTCCGCTCCACAGCCAAAAAGTTTTGTCGGTGGTATTCGGATTGGTTTTTAGGGCCCAACGTACCTCCTCCTCGGTTGGACTTGCTTGTTTTTTACAAATCCAACCGGCGTATATTGAACATCATTCAAATTCTGCCAGAAAAATGAAAAAAATAACTTATTTACTCTTCTCAGGCCTGTCCTTGTTGGCTGTAGCCTGTGATAAAAAACTGGATATTGAGCCGCAACAAAGCATCAGCGAAACCATTGCGCTCAATACCGATGCCAACGTAAAACTTGTCTTGCTGGGTGCTTATGACAACATGAGCCAGGAAGGTGTCTACGGCGGCAATCTTTTCCGCGATGCTGAATTGTCCGGTTCTGACGGGGAACTTCGCTGGGTAGGTACTTTCAACGATCCACGGGATATTTTCAACCACACAATGGACGCCGGCAACCTCGACGGGGAGAATACTTGGTCACAGGCATACGCCACCATCAACTCCTGCAACAATGTTTTGAGCGCCCTTGCGGTGGTGAATGAAGTTGATCGTACGCGGGTAGAAGGAGAAGCGCGCTTTATCCGTGCTGCCACGTACTATGAGCTGGTGCGTTTGTATGGGAAAACCTATGAGCCGGGTGGCGCCAATACCCAACTGGGGGTGCCATTGGTGACCGAGCCAACACGAGGTGTGGGCGAAACCAGTTTCGTCACTCGCGCATCTGTAGGAGAAGTGTACGAATTTGTGCACGACGAACTACATACAGCGTATGACCTGCTGCCAGAGGAGAATGACGTGTATGCCAATAAATATGTTGCGGCAGCTGTTATTGCGCGCATGCACCTCAGTCGCGGCGAGTACGATGAATCGCTGCAATTCGCCCAAATCGTCACAAATTCGGGTTATTATAGTCTGTTGCCCCAATACGCAGACAATTGGAACCAAGACGACAACACCGAAGAAAGTATCTTCGCCATGCAAGTATCTGATCAAGACGGCGACAACGAATTGGTAACATTTTTCTCTATTCCTGCGTTTGGCGGGCGTGATGGCGACATCGAGATCCAACAAAAACACCTTGATCTTTATGATCCTGCTGACGCCCGGCTTGCGCTATTTTATGAAGGAAGCGGGGCCATGCGCACCGGGAAATGGCGTGATCAATACAAGAATATTCCCGTTATTCGCTTGGCAGAAATGTACCTCATCAGCGCAGAGTGTAAGTCACGCTTGGGCGACAATGCCGATGATGAATACAATGCGATTCATACCAGGGCCGGCCTGTCCCCCAAAACGGGGGTTACCCTCGAAGACATTCTGCTCGAGCGGCACTTAGAACTTGCTTTTGAAGGTCAACGTATTCACGACATCAAACGCCTGAAAGGAACGGTGGACGGTTTGAACTGGGATGATAATAAATTGGTATTTCCGATTCCTGCCCGGGAATTGGAGGCCAATAAAAGTTTGGAGCAGAACGACGGGTATTAAAAACCGGAACACACTCGTTTTTTCATAATTGTTCGAAATATTGGAGCGTATGGCTGTCTGTTTTGTGGCAGCCATACGCTCTTTTCTTTTCGCCGTTAGGATTTAATTGGTCGTGTCTGAGACAAAAAGTAGGCATTTTTGCCAGACGAAGCGAATTGTTGCAGCGCATAGCAGCGTTACGGACTGCAAAACAAAGGGGAACTGAATGCTTGCTCAACGAGGGGCAAAAAAATCATGTCGGTATGACGGTATTACGCCCTTTTCCTGGGCAATACGGAACATTGCTTGCACCGCAGCCTCCCCGTCATCGCCCAAATCAAGGGTATGTTGGGTGACATATAAATCAATATGCGCGCGCATGACGGCGTCCTCCATGGCTTGAGCATGAGCGCGAACGAAGGGCATGGTATCCTCGGGGTTGGCAAAAGCATACTCGACACTTCGGCGCAGGGTGCGATTCAGTTTACGCTGTGTTTCAGTGGGAACATTCCGGTGTACCGCGATACCGCCGAGTGGAATGGGGAGTCCGGTGGTTGTTTCCCAGAACGCTCCGAGGTCTGCCAGTTGTATAAGCCCTTTTTCGGCGTAGGTAAATCGGTTTTCATGAATGATGAGTCCTGCATCGCAACGTCCGTCGAGCACGGCATCTTCAATGTCGGAAAAGAGTACATCGGTCTTATCTACTGCTTTCGGATAGGCCAAACTGAGCAGGAAATTGGCGGTGGTCATTTTTCCCGGAATGGCAATGTGGGCAGCGCTTATTTCCTCCGGGTCTAGGTGTTGTTTGGCAACCAACAAGGGGCCGCAATTGTTACCCAAAGCACTTCCGGCACGCAACAGCGCATACGAGTGGGTGAGGTGTGCGAAAGCGTGGTAGCTGAGCTTCGTTACGTCAATTTGTCCGGCAAAAGCCCTTCTGTTGAGAGCCTCCACATCCTCCATAACCACCTCAAAGCCAAGACCCTCGGTATCAATTTTGCCGCTTATTAAGGCGTCAAAAATGAATGTGTCGTTCGGGCACGGAGAAAAACCGAGCGTAATGGTAGTATGCTTCATAGTGACAAAAATAACAGTAATGCCGAAAAGTTGACTGTGATTAAAGTGATTTGATTGATTTGATTGATTTGATTGATTGCAAATACACTTCATTCACAACCACTTTGTGTTGATTATAGTTGCTGTATCATTGAAATTTTTTCCGTGAAAAGCAGCATAAAAGACCATCGGGTACCGTAGTAGAAAACCATCCATGAAATTTTACGATTGTTGTGGTGGTGATTGTGTACACGGACGATGCGTCTCGTGAAAAAGCGATTGCGATAGGAGACTCTTTTTACGCATTTAACTAAGAAGCGTTCAAATGGCCACAGGTTTTTAACCTCCGGGAGTACTTTATGTGCTGCCGGAGGTTTTTATTTTCAAAAAGCAACCCTTGAGGGCCCTTTTTTCTCAGACGTGACCAACTCAGAGGTTGCGTCAACAGACATTTGCATTCATAGTAGAAGCGTATTACAGAATTTTGTTGGTATCCATACCGAGCGGATATTGTAAAACGAGGCTCAATACCCTGTTTTTTTGTAAAATTTGTAAAAATGCTTGGATGTAAAGCCCAGCCCTGCTGGTTTTTTCTGAACTTTGCAGCGCACCGCCCCACTCACTTCTCAATGGTTATTTGACGATGCGCCTTGGCGCTCCCTGCGGCTACCTTCTCCGCACAAAATCAACGAATAAGCATCCAGCAACTACTATGATCGATCTTAAATATAGCCGCATTTTGCTCAAACTTTCCGGTGAAAGCCTGATGGGCAACCAAAGATTTGGTATTTCATCCGACATGCTTCAGCATTATGCCCAGCAAATAAAAGACCTGCAAAGCATGGGAGCCGAGATTGCCGTCGTCATTGGGGGCGGCAATATCTTTCGCGGTATTCAGTCTGAAGGCGCTGGTATTGAAGGTGTTACAGGTGATTATATGGGTATGTTGGCAACGGTGATCAACGCACTTGCCCTACAAAGCGCCTTGGAAACGGTGGGCGTACAAACCCGTGTAATGACCGCGTTGAAAATGGAAAGCGTTGCCGAACCGTATATCCGTCGCCGGGCCATACGACACCTTGAGAAAGGGCGTGTGGTAATTTGTGCTGCCGGTACAGGCAATCCTTTTTTTACCACCGACAGCGCTGCGGCACTTCGCGCCAATGAAATAAAGGCAGATGTTATTCTCAAAGGCACCCGCGTAGATGGTATCTACAACGCTGACCCCGAAAAAGATCCGCTGGCTGTAAAATTTGACAAACTCACCTTCGCCCGTGTCATTAGTCTGGGGTTGGAAGTGATGGACATGACCGCATTTACCCTCTGCCAGGAAAATAATATGCCCATCATTGTCTTTGATATCAACAAACACGACAACCTGCGCAGCATTGTACTCGGGCATGAGATCGGCACCTTGGTTGAAGGCTAATCTTGTCAACCAAAGAAATTCATTCAGATTATGAACATCGTCACCTACAATGTCAACGGTATTCGTTCGGCCATTTCAAAAGGATTGTTGGATTGGCTGGCAGCGGAGCAGCCCGATATTGTTTGTTTACAGGAAATAAAGGCTACCCGTGATGATGTACCCTTGTTGGCGTTGGAAGCACTAGGGTATCACCATGAATGGTTTCCTGCAGAAAAAAAAGGCTATAGTGGCGTTGCTACTTTCTCCAAAATAAAACCCGACAAGGTGGTCTTTGGATGTGATATTGCAGCGTATGATCGCGAGGGTCGTATTCTCAGAACCGATTTTGGCGATCTTACCATACTCAACTGCTATTTTCCTTCAGGTACCATGGGCGACCATCGGCAGGACTTTAAAATGGAATTCCTCGATCATTTTTTTGATTTCATTCAGGAATTGAAAAAAGAGCGCCCCCGTCTCATCGTGGTTGGCGATTACAATATTGCCCATACAGAAATAGACATCCACGATCCGAAAGGCAACAAAAAGAGCACCGGATTTTTACCCGAGGAAAGGGCATGGATGAGTAAGTGGTTTGAACACGGGTTTGCAGATGCTTTCCGCTTCAAAAATCCGGATTTGGTGGAGTATAGCTGGTGGACTTACCGAGCAGGCGCTAGGGGGAACAACAAAGGTTGGCGTATTGATTATCAATCTGTTTCAGACAATATGCGCGATTCCATTGTAGCCGCCCGCCAATTGACGACCGTCACGCACTCGGACCACTGTCCTGTGTGGATGCAGATTGAACCCTAGCCCAGTACCGCGGGGGGGGGGAAATATGCCTTTATTTTGGCTGCAACCGGAATCCCAATGTCGCAAATCCGGTTGCCTCAAAGTGCTCTATGAGGAGGCTGTGCCGGCCGCCCAAGGATACCGTTACCGTATCTGTCACCGGCTCGTGTACATCCCAGTGATCCATCATCAATTTGCCGTCTACATAGAGCCTTGCGCCGTCGTCTGAGGTGAGTTCTAGTACATATTCGCCCGGTGCAACGTCGACCGTTGTGGTGCTTACGGTGGCAAAGAAATCTTCCTGTACGCCTTCGATCGGCTTTCCCCACCAAGCAAAATAGAGTTCTTCCACGGACTGCTCTGCGGCAGGTTTTTGTTGTCTAAAATTGATTGTGGGTATCTTTTCGGCGTAATTGTAATACTTGATTTGCCAGCGCATTTTTTTGTCAAAACGCTTAAAATTGAACGAATACGGCTTCCCCGCGTCAATTTTTTGACCAAAAACAGTTGTAATTGGCTGGGAGCCCACGCAATCAAAGTTAATTTCCACACCATCGGCGGCGGGGTCTCGTTCTACGGTTAAAGACGTGGGAACCCTGCCTTTCTGGGCGCTTATTTTTTTTACGCCTTTCATGCCCGTTACCTTCCAGTCGCCTGCCGGGCCGATGAGTACCAGCCCATACAGGTTGCCCGCCAAGGTGTCCAGTGTTGCGATTGGTCGTCGGAAATCAAAAGGGCCCCAGGCATCCACCATGATAAAACGGCGACCCTGTGGAAATGTCTCGGGCAGCACGGCCAACATACCATCTGGCAGGCTATCGGGTTCGTGTAATTCTGCCAGTCGGATGTCCAGTGGGGTGTAGGGATTTTCGGGTTTCTCGGTGTGAGAAAAATTCACATTTTTGGATGCTGCTAGGGCTGGGTTGCTCCATACCCGTTCTAGCTCGGTTCTTGTTCCGTACACATCGTTGCGGAGAAATTTTAATCCTTCATTGGGTTTGGGTGTTTCGAGCAGTGTTTCAAAGCCTTCGAACAGGTTTTCTCCATTGACGGAAATATGGTGTGCGTTGCTTATTTTCAAGGGTTTTCTCACCCCTAAAAAAACATTTCGGTCGATGGTGTCATGGCGGCTGCTGACATCGCGTTGCTGGGCATACCCCCAGTCTGGCGGTTGTGTTTCCCGCGCCCAGATGTTTATCCCGGTTGTGTCGCCCATAAAAAGGTTTCGGCTGATGGTATTTTGCTGGCCGTTTTCGATGGCAATACCTGTTTTGCACCCTGCGATGAGATTGCCCATCAACAGCGACTCATAACTGTACCCTGCCCAGATACCATAGGTGCACCCCCGGATGAGGTTTCCTTGAATGGTGTTGCGTGAAAAAGTAGCCTCAATGCCATTGGTCGGGGCGTTGCTGAAGTCGTTGCCATAGATGAGGTTGTCGTTGCATCCCCCCTGACCATGGTCCATGGTACTTTGTCCGGCCCACAGAAAAAGGCCATCGCCGGAGTGGGTGACAGAATTAAATGCGATCAGGTTATTGTTACATTGTTCGTACAAGAGTATGCCGGCTGAATCCTGTCCCCGTTCATAAAATCTGTGCGAAAATCCCCGTACATTCCAATCCAAGAAATTGTGCATCAATTTGTTTCGACTGCTTCGGTACAAACCGATGCCCAATCCGGAGTTGAAGTGAAAAAAATTATTGTACACCAACCCGTCATCGCAACCATTCATCAGTAGCGCATTTTGGCAGCCGGTAGCCCTGCAGCCTTTTACCGTTGCGGCTTGGCAGTTTTTCAGGTAAAAAGCGGCTCCGTAGCGCAGCCATTCGTCGTGTTCGTTGTGGTGGTAGCTGAGCCAGTCTGAAAAATCTTCCCGCTCCCGAATGGAGCGCAGTTGAGGGCGGTAGTTGTATGAAAAATCACAGTTTTCAAGGTGCAAGCTATCGGCATCTTGGGCGAGCAATGCTATCTTAAACCCCCGTACCACGGCGTTTTTCAACGTGATATGCTTTCCTTTGATGAGAATGGCCAGACCGGTAAACTGATCGGGCCTGGTAATATCGGTAGTACTGCTGAGTTCGGCTGATTGGAAATCCACAGTAATGCCATTCCCTTCTATGACAATGACCGCGTGCAATGCTGCCATATCAACGGGTTCTGTGTAGATTTCTGATCCTGCTTGCAGGTGATATTGACCGGGTTTCACATGGCAAGACTGCCTGATCACTTGGTTTTGTACCAAACTTATGTCAGGCGCTTGTGCAAAAATAGAAGTCGGTAAAAGGAGTATCGTTAAAAGCCGCAACCGTTTCATGCTGTACAATTTTCTCAAAGGTACGGCAATAGATGCGCTGAGGAATAGGTCTTCTTGGTTGCAACAGACGTAAAAACAGGAATTTTTCACATTCTGTACCGGATTTATTATGGCTGAAAAGCGATGAAATAGATTATTTATCTACTTTGTGCGGGTAAAATAAAATAATGATGCGCTCCTACTTTCGTCTTGTTATGGCACTTCTTGTGCTTGCCTTTGTATTGCCAAATTGCACCACCAACGATATTCCGCCTCGGATTTTGATTTTTTCCAAAACGGAAGGCTTTCGGCATGATTGTATTCCAACGGCCACAGCGGCGTTGCGCAAGCTGTGCTTGACCCATGGCATCGCCGTTGATACAACGGAAGATGCGGAAGATTTCAATGCCAAAAATCTGCGTCGCTACAACGCTGTGGTATTTCTTTGTACGACCGGGGATGTGCTAAGTCCTGCCCAAGAAACGGATTTTGAGCGGTATATACAGGCTGGAGGCGGTTACGTTGGCATCCACTCGGCCACGGACACAGAGTATGGCTGGACGTGGTACGGAGGGCTGGTCGGCGGTTATTTCAATGGTCATCCGGCGCAACAAAACGCCACGCTGCGCATAGACAACCATGAACATCCGGCAACCAAACACCTTCCGGGCAAGGAGTGGAAACGCTTTGATGAATGGTATAATTTTAAAAATTTAAACCCCAACGTCAAGCTGCTGCTCAGCCTCGATGAACACAGCTATGAAGGGGGGACCAACGGAGAAAACCACCCTGCCTCTTGGTACCAAGCATACGATGGTGGGCGAGCCTTTTACACCGCGTTGGGGCACACCAAGGAGAGCTATGGGGAGGATGACTTCCTGAAACACGTGCTGGGAGGCATTCGCTACGCTATTGGCGATAAAAAAAAGTTGAATTATTCAGCTTGCCGAACCCCGGAACTGCCAGATCCGACGCGGTTTACCAAAACGGTATTGGCCAGTGAACTCACCGAGCCCATGGAACTCGATATGTTTCCCGATGGAAAAATTATTTTTATCGAACGCCGTGGTAATATCAAAGTTTTCAATCCGGCAACCGGACTTGTCAGTATCGCCTGCAAATTACCCGTCTATTCCAAAGAAGAAGACGGGCTGATGGGCCTGGCGATAGACCCCGGTTACGCGAAAAACAACTGGATATACCTGTATTACTCTTCCCCAACCGATGAATCTGCCAATATCCTGTCAAGATTCGTATTCAGGGGTGATTCGCTCGACCGGGCATCAGAAGTCGTCATCCTGAAAGTGGCGGTTCAACGCCAAGAATGTTGCCACACCGGCGGATGTATTGAAATTGATGCAGAGGGCAATATGTACCTCAGCACCGGAGATAATACCAATCCGTTTGACTCGGAGGGCTACTCTCCCAGCGACGAGCGCCCCGGCAGAAGTCCCTGGGATGCCCAAAAATCATCGGCCAATACCAACGACTTGCGCGGTAAAATACTTCGAATAAAAGTCCACCCGGATGGTTCTTATACCTGCCCGGCCGGTAATCTTTTTACCACCCAAGACGTTGATATCATTGACTACCAACAACCCCAAATTCGTCCGGGGCAGCCCATTGGACGCCCCGAAATATACGTGATGGGCTGTCGTAACCCCTTCAGGCTTTCTTTTGATGACCGTCGTAAGCTGCTGTATTGGGGGGAAGTGGGGCCCGATGCGGGCGAGCCTGATACCATCCATGGGCCCCAAGGCCACGACGAGGTAAACCGCGCCCGCGCCGCCGGATTCTTTGGCTGGCCTTATTTTGTGGGTGACAACAAACCTTACCGCGATTTTAATTTCGCCGCAGGCAAACCAGGTGCTTACTACGACCCCAACCACCCCATCAATGACTCGCCCAACAACACCGGCGCCCGGGCGTTGCCACCGGCGCAACCTGCGTTTATCTGGTATCCGTATGGCAATTCAACAGAGTTTCCCCTCACCGGTAATGGCGGCCGCAACGCCATGGCCGGGCCCACGTACTATTGTGACAAATACCCCGCAGACACCCGTTTGCCGGATTACTACAATGGCAAACTCATCACGTACGACTGGATGCGGGGTTGGATGATGGCGGTGACTGTGGACACCTTCGGCAACTTTAGCCGCATGGAACCCTTTGCTGAAAATCTCCAATTCTCACGGCCAATGGACATGATCGTGGATAAAAATGGTACCATTTGGCTG
>JBIPOY010000324.1:0-4217 GCA_044378705.1 Saprospiraceae bacterium | reverse complement strand
GCTTTGCATACGGTTTATGTTGACAACCGTATTCGGTGGATCCCTGCGCTGCTCAATCTTTTTTCAAAAAGATCATACCACGTCGAACGCTTTGAAGACGCCGGTTTTTCAAAAAAGCTGGAGGAAATTCTGTTGGAGCAGCATTTTGACGTTGTTCAATTGGAATCATTGTACTTGACGCCCTATATCCCGGTCATCCGCACGTTTGCGCCCGACACCAAGATTGTACTGCGGGCACACAATGTGGAGCATGAAATATGGGAGCGGATAGCAGAAAACGCGCATCCTTTCAAAAAATGGTATTTGAACCGGATTACACCGCGGCTTAGAAGCTACGAAGCAAGTCGAATCAACGATTGCGATTTGGTGGTTGGCATCAGCGCGCGTGATGTTGTGGCTTTTCGGAAAATTGGGCTGATACGGCCAGCCAGTGTTGCACCCATCGGTATTGATACCGGCGACTACCATCCAGACCCCACGAGTTTTAGCGGTCCCCTGAGCCTGTCTTTTATTGGGTCACTGGATTGGATGCCGAATCAGGAGGGATTAAAGTGGTTTTTGGAAGCGGTATGGTTGCCGCTGCTTGCGCCGAATTTTCCGGCACTAACTTTTCATATTGGAGGTCGTTCAGCGCCCCGTTGGTTGCGGGAGCTGTCTCTGGACCGGGTATTTTTTCACGGGGAAGTTCCCAGTGCGCCTGATTTTTTAAATCGACATTCGATCATGGTGGTGCCCTTGTTGTCAGGAGGTGGGATGCGTGCCAAAATACTGGAGGGCATGGCGCTGGGCAAAGTGGTTGTTTCTACCCGCATCGGCATAGAGGGTATTGACGCGGAGGATCGCCGCGAATGTCTGCTGGCGGAGGATCCGTTGTCTTGGCTGGAGGCCATTCGCTGGTGTTACGGAGAGGGCGAAAACCTAGCCCAAATCGGCCACAACGCACGGGTTTATTGCACCCGTAATTTTGAAAACCGCACCGTTGCACAGCGATTGACAGATACTTTTGAACGCCTACAGATGGCCGACTCCTCGCCGGTAGAGGGATAAGCAGGGGAAGATAGCACCTGAATCGTGTAAGAATACAGGTTTGTGCTAAACATCACGCCCTTCACCAAGGCGTATGCAGTGGTGTGTATCGTGTCGTAAAAGAAGAAACTCTTTGACGGAAATTCCGCTCTGAAGGCTTCGTTTTCAGTCCTTTTCCGCACCTTTGCGCCTCGTTTGTAGCGGTAGCGGAAACCGGCACCCGGATACATGCTCCGTACTGATACATTCGATCGATCTTTACACTTCGCAATTCAAACACTCACCAATGCAAGAAGATTTGTTCAAGCGCATCGTGTCGCACTGCAAGGAATATGGATTTATATACCCTTCGTCTGAAGTTTACGACGGGCTCAATGGCGTGTATGACTATGGTCCCATGGGCGTGGAGTTGAAGAACAATATCAAGGAATATTGGTGGCGCTCAATGGTTCAGATGCATGAAAACATCACAGGTATTGACACCGCAATTTTTATGCACCCGCTCATTTGGAAGGCCAGCGGCCACGTGGATGCTTTCAATGATCCGTTGGTTGACAATAAAGACTCGAAGAAGCGTTTCCGTGCCGATGTATTGATTGAGGCGGAGATAGACAAAATGATTGCCAAGGCCGACAAGGAGGTTGAAAAAGCCGCCAAGCGTTTTGGGGAATCATTTGATCCGACGATGTTTCGGGAAACGAACCCACGGGTATTGGAATACACTTTAAAGGCTGATACCTTTGAAAAGCGGCTGGCAACGGGTTTGAAAAACAATGACATGGTTGAGTTAAAGGCCATTATTGACGAACTTGAAATCACGGAACCTGATACCGGATCCCGCAATTGGACGGAGGTGCGTCAGTTCAACCTGATGTTCTCAACACAAATGTCCAATACCGGCGACGATGGCAAATTATACCTCCGTCCGGAGACGGCGCAGGGTATTTTTGTCAATTTTCTCAACGTACAGAAAACGACCCGCCAAAAAATACCTTTTGGAATTGCCCAGATAGGCAAAGCCTTTAGAAATGAGATAGTTGCCCGCCAGTTTATTTTCCGAATGCGTGAATTTGAACAAATGGAAATGCAGTTTTTTATTCGGCCCGGCACCGACAACGAGTGGTACAATACTTGGAAAGAACGGCGTATGGCTTGGCACCGTGCGGTTACCCCGGCTGCAAAATTGCGTTTCAAGGACCACGACAACCTCGCACACTACGCCAATGCTGCGGTGGATATTCAATTTGAATTCCCTTTCGGATTCAAAGAACTGGAAGGAATTCACTCCCGAACTGATTTTGATTTGGGAAGCCACTCCGAACTTTCCGGCAAAAAAATGCAGTTTTTTGATCCCGAATTGAATGAACATTATACGCCATTCGTCGTGGAAACCTCGGTTGGTTGCGATCGTATGTTCCTTTCTATTTTGACCAATTCACTGGTTGAAGAAACGGTACCCGATGCACAAGGGGAAGACAGTACCCGCACGGTACTCCGGGTGCCGCCGGCCTTGGCGCCCGTGAAATGTGCTGTGCTGCCCCTGCTAAAAAACAAAGATGAACTCGTTGGGAAGGCCCGTGAGGTGTTTGACAAACTCAAATTCCACTTCCTGTGCCAGTATGATGAAAAAGACGCTGTCGGTCGCCGCTACCGCCGTCAGGATGCCATCGGAACGCCTTTTTGCGTGACCATTGACTTCGAAACCTTGGAAAACGACACGGTTACCATCCGTGAACGCGATACCATGACCCAAGTAAGGGTTCATATCAACGAGGTAGCAGGCATTGTCAGTGAAAAAACGGACATGCGGAAGCTCTTGGAAGCCATTGACGCTGAAAAATAAATGGTCACTGGTTGGTTGGTCGTGTCTGAGACAAAAAATTGGGCCTTTTTGGGCCAGACAGCGTGCCACCCAACCAGTGACAAAAAATGACAACATCCAACGTTTCAAAACAGATGCTTTCTTCTCCAAGGTTTTATCCGGTAACGGCAGTGATTTGCGCCTGTTTGGCGGCTTTTTTCTTTTGGCAGCGCATGTTCTTGTCTGCTGAAAAGGGGGTGCTCAGCCAGCGTTTGGCGGCCCTTCAAACACAAATGGACGATTGTGCAGCCCGCCGTGTACAGTCCGAATCAATGACCAATATGTTGCGGGATACCGATACTCGCCCGGTGGCATTGACCGATGGCAAGGTGTACCACATCACGATTTTTCACAACGACCTGAGGAAAGCCTGTGCCCTGGATCTTTCGGGTGTTCCGGTTCCGCCTGCCCAAAAATATTTGCAGTGTTGGGCAAAAGTAGGGGATAGGTCGGTGAGTCTGGGCATGGTCAACCTTCAGGCGCCGGCAGGTTGGCAGTCTTTGCCGTACACAGAAAACACAGAGGGCTATGAAATATCAGAAGAAACATCTCCCATGGGCAACGCGACGCCTACCATGGTGATGGCAGAAGGGGTGCTTGAAAAGGAATTATAGGCATAAATAAGGGCATTTTTTCGCTTCTTTTCATCAAAAGCGCATAGGTTTGCAGGGCCTATGCGCTTTTCTTTTTTACAACCATTGTCCACTACTTTTGCATTGCAGCTATTTCAGGTGATGCGGCTTGGCGTTGCTGTGCTGACAGGTGTATTGTTGGCTAAAAGTGGCTTGACGACGGCTGAAATAGGCACGTGGGAAATGTTGCTTTATTTGGGGACAACATTTTCTTTTTTTTGGGTGAATGGATTGTTGCAGGGGATAGCACCCACGTACGCAAAATTGGACGACACAGACAAAAAAGTTTTTATATTCAATCAGTTTTTGCTTTTTTGCGCAATATCCTTGTTTCTATTTTTTCTGTTGATGGTGGGCGAAAAGTGGTTGTCTCCGATGCTGACAGGGCAGGAGGAGGTGCCATATTTCAAGCTTTTTTGTTGTTATTTGCTGCTTCACCTACCGACGTTTCCGGTGGAATATCTCTACTTGTTGCGACAAAGACCGCGGCAGATAGTGGTTTGGGGGGTAGCGATTTTTGGGGGTCATTTGGCAGCGCTGTTTGTTCCGATTGGGTTGGGCCATGGATTGAGGGGTGGTATCTGGGCATTGATTGTTTTGGGTGTTTTAAAACTAGGATGGACCCTGGTTTTGGTAATTCGGCATGGCAGGTTTTGCTTGGACACCAAACTTCTGGTACAGTACCTATCTTTTTGTGC
>JBIPOY010000052.1:0-12271 GCA_044378705.1 Saprospiraceae bacterium | reverse complement strand
TCTTCACAGGCGGCCTCTCGTCGGCCTAGGTTGAGCAATGTAGTACCCCGATAGTAGAGCAATTCACAATTGATGGGCTGTAATGTCAAGGCTTCTGTCCATTTTTCAATAGCACTTTCGGCCTTTCCGTCGGCAAGTAAACGGGAGCCTTCATCGGCTAACAACATTGCCCTGTCGAAAAGTACATTGGCCGTTGCACAAACCAAGGCATCCGATTTAAAAACGACTCGAAGTGGTGTTGTGGCAGCAACATATTTCCCTTGATAGGTTGCTGCTTCCCACATTCCGTTCATACGATTGGCCAATTGCATGGCTTCCCACTGAAAATCCAACCCCAAATTATTGAAGTCTAAAAGATTCTCAACCTGTGTCTGGCCGTTGGGTTGCACTACCAACGACATTTCAATGACCCCGGTTTTACAACTATCTTTCCAAATTTTCGGATACTGCAACCGATTGTACACATACTGAATGAGTGCATCAACACCCGTTTTAAAAATCGGATCGGTATCAAGATCGGTGTACAAAGTATCCCCGTTCTCTGTAAGATAATATGGAAGCGCTTCCTGTAACTTAAAACGAAGTGGTATGGAATGCCTGACTCGAATAGATTGCCCTCCCCGCATACCCGGTGACCAACGTAGGCCAGCTTCATCCAGCGCCTTTAGTACGCGAATGGCTTCCTGTCCACAACCACCGCCAATGTCTTTGAGTAAGCCGATATTCGTAACTCGGCCACTGGAGGGCTCAACTACAAAAGTAAGCACCACCGTACCTTGAATATTTTGGTCTCTGGCTTCTGCCGGGTAACGCATATTGGAGGAAAGCAGTGACAACAACTGTATTTCACTGCAGCGCTGAACACTGTCTTTTGTCCATCCTAGATGAGATGCTACCTGACAACTTTTAAGCAATGGATAAGGCCGTTCTTCCGCTACTTCGTAAATGGACGTGTCCGCCAACACAGCAACTTGAGCAGTGGAAATGGTACAGCAAGCAAGCACAAAGAGCGTCGTAAATAGTAATTTCATGTTAATTTAACTTGAAAAAGTAGAATTTTGAAAAATAGGCACGATTTTTAGTGCATATCTTTAAATAAAAACACCCCATCGTGAAAGGACAGGGTATTGGGTTGTTGTTTTGATGATGTTCGAATTTTTAAACCATGGCAAAAGTCAGAAAAGTAGATTTTAGAAATGAAAATGTCTGGTCGAATACGGAGTATTCGACAATAAACACGACAATCCTAACAATTAACTTTACAACATTAGCCCGGTGACCAGCACCCGAAAGTAAGCTTAAAATTGCTTGATTTTGGTCAAGCTCCTAAAAAACGTTGGCGGGCAATGGAGACACTTACCGTTCCGTTTTTAATTTTTAAAGTAATTGGTTTACTCATATTGGTGTAGGTTTAAGATAAAATGAACTGAACCATACTAACTGAAGACAAATGTGATGTTTTTTTTTAGCAATCCAATCATTTTCAGGTTGTTTTTTTACTAAAAAGAAGAGAAAGTAGCCATCCCAAATCCGATCGCTTGACGTTGGTCAGGTCTAATCCCATGCAATTATCTCACTTGGGTCAGCTGATAAATGCTGACCCTTTTTTATTGTATTTTGTAAACACCTATTATTCACCCCCTTTTCGCACCCCTCCGACACAGTATCTACATCGAAATACGCTCGCATATACACTTGGAAGGTCTTTCGTTTGAATTGGTTTTGAGCAAATGATTATCTTTGCTTTTTATTACTATTCCATTTTCACATGAAGAACCTCCTAATTATCGGCGCAGGACGGTCTGCCACCGCCCTCATTACCTACATTTTAGAGCAGGCACAAAAGAATAATTTCTTGGTCACCGTTGCTGATGCTGATATTGAATTGGCACGCAAAAAAATCAACGACCATTCATACGGTCGGGCCATTTGGTTGGATGCGTCAAAGCCAATAGACCGCCGTGACGTAATAGCCCGACACGATGTAGTGGTTTCACTCCTGCCTCCTCAGATGCATTTGGAAGTAGCGCAAGACTGCATTACCTTGGGCAAGCACATGGTAACCGCCAGTTATGTCAGCAAACAGGTATTCCGATTGGGCGATGAAGCCCGACAAAGGGCCTTGGTGTTTATGAATGAACTTGGTCTAGATCCAGGAATAGACCACATGAGTGCCATGCAACGCATTCATAAAATCAAAAAAAGCGGTGGGAAAATCAACGCGTTTTATTCCTACACCGGTGGATTGGTTGCCCCTGAGAGTGATGACAATCCATGGCACTACAAATTCAGTTGGAACCCACGCAACGTCGTGCTGGCAGGTCAGGGTACAGCACAATTTTTGGAAGAAGGAAAATTAAAGTACATCCCATATCGGCGCCTATTTCGTCAATATAGATTGGTAGATATTCCACAAATGGGTCAATGGGAGGTCTATGCCAACCGTGATTCTATGTTGTATCGGGATGCTTACGGGCTACAAAATATCCGTACACTTTTCAGGGGCACCATTCGTCACCGTGGTTTTTGTGACGCCTGGAACGCGCTGGTGCGAATTGGCCTCACAGATGCTACTTTTCCTATTGTTGACAGCGACCAACTCAGTTACCACGATCTGATGGAAGCCTTCTTGGGTATCAGTCAGCATACAGGATCTGTTAAAGACCGCGTTGCAAAAATGCTGGAAATAGAACCGGATAATGATATTATGCAAAAGTTAGAATGGCTTGGTTTGTTTAGTAAACGGCGTATTAAAATTAACAATGCCACACCGGCCCTGATTCTTGAAAATATGTTGTTGGAAAAATGGGCACTGCAACCTGCCGACAAAGACATGGTCATTATGCAGCACGTATTTGAGTATGAGCAGCAAAAGAAGAAACGAAAAATGACCTCCACCCTGGTTATGAAGGGCAATAACAGTGAAGAAACTGCGATGTCTCGATTGGTAGGGTTACCCCTTGGTATTTTTGTAAAATTGTTGATGCAAGGTAAAATTTCTACTACCGGAGTCAATATCCCAACCATGCCGGAAGTGTATGAGCCCGTCATGGCTGAATTAGAAGAGTATGGGGTGAAATTTATGGAAGAAGAAAGCTAGTGTTTCAGTCGTTACAATTTTCATACGCAAACTACCAACGGGTAGCATCCACCAACAGGATGCTACCCGTTTTTTTTCGCCCTTGAGGCTTTCCGGTAAATTTTCAGGTCTATTTTCCGATAGAATTGATAAATATCAAGCACGATTTTGATATAGGTTTCGGTAATAGATGGTTGATAACGACACTTTTGTACCATCTATCCTGAAAAAACCAATAAATGATGAAAAAAAGATTTCATTACTGTACTGCCGTGTGGCTTGTTTTCATCTCGGTTGTCTGTCCCTTTGCTCAGACAACAAATCAAGGGGCGTCAGGCCGTATCAAAGGTTTTTCATTGGATGTAAATGGAGATGGGAAATGGGAATTGGAGGAGGGTTTGGGCGGTAAATGGGTAGATGAAATTCGATTCCTCGGTGCCGTTGAATTATCAGATGAATGGCGGATAGTAGCTGTTGATGAAATGCGTTTTGATGACAATACTACCTCCAACGCACTTACAAGGGCATTCATCCATTATCACAAGGTTTTCAAATTTAACAAAGAGAAAATAGGTGTACCACAGTCTGTTTCCATCAACGTAAAAGCCGGATTGCTGGAATGGTATCCATCGCTGAACGATCCTAGGTTGGTCGCTGAAAACATAGATAAATACTTTAACCCTGAATCTTTCTACGGTAGCAGTGTACAAGTAAGGGTACCGATCGACAAAAAAGAACTGTTGACCGCCTACGTTGGAGCACATACCGGAGACGTTTTGGATGCCAGTGTCAAACCCGCGCTTCAAGATGCTTATTTGATACTCCGACTTCCATTGGTGAAAAACACGTTGATAAACGCTCAATTTGGCCGTTATCAAGGAAGTAAGCACTTGGTTAATTTTTGTTACCTCCAATATAAGCCGAAAGTTGAATTGGTCACCTTTGATGTTAGGGCGGGCAAATTACCTGCTTTGGATCAAAGCCCCTATGGTATTCATATCGGGGTAAGTCGTCCATTCAAATTTATTGAGATTGGCGGCTATTACCAGCGTCGAATCGATATGATTGGCAACAAACAGATATTCGGGGTAACATGGCGGTTCTTAAAACCCAAAAAGTTAGTAGAAGTCATGAATACTTACAATTTTTTATACGACAGCAACAGCAATACCCTCAGGTTTATCATTCCATTTATCCACCTAAATATCAATATATGAAAAGAATACCCTACAAACCGCTGTTCTTACTGGCTACTCTGTTTTGGCTGGGTATGGCAGGAGGGTGCTCTTCTGCTGAGTTTGTTTTCTTGGGAATATTCAAAAAAACTTACCATCAGGGTCCTACTCCGGATGCTGCTGAATTGGTGGGGGGCGGTGTGCGATCACCAGTAGTGAAAAAACCAGGCTATTACAATGGAAACAGTTTGGATAGTTCAGCCATAGCGGGGACGGTTATTACCCAAGATACTACCCTCCTACCCTACGCTCAGGTTTCTTTTAAAAAATCGGACGGCGACCCACTTGCTCCTTGGACAACTTTCGAGGCAGATGGTCGTGCAAATTTTCTGATTGAGAACTTGGAAATGGGTGATTATTTGGTTGCATGCCTTTATCCGACATACTCTGTTACAGTACTCCCGAGCATACATGTAAACAAAACTGAAAAAAAGAACGGAATACACGTCGTTTTAGACAGTGATTGAAGTTATTTTGATGATTTGATTCATTACAAATAGTTGATTTTACTCTGATTTCAAACACACTTCATTCACAACCACTTTGTGTTGACGACAGAACCAACCTATCAATAGCCTACTATGAGAAGTATCGTACGCAAGGTCCGTTTTTCGGTTTTTTGGACATTTTTGGTGTCATTGTATAGCCTACAGGCAGCCGGTTCGGGTGTGCTTATGGGTACACCAGCCGACAGTTCCACAAGGACGCTCTCCGGCAGGGTGGAGATGATGGCGCCTTCTACCACGGATGGTGCGGCAAGAAACTCACCGTTGCAGGACACTACAAAATGCCTGAAATACAAAAAAGAATATCGTCAATTGGTCATTAGCAGTACGCGTGGGCAGTTGACGGATACAGGTTGGGAGAATTTCGGAGAATTTGATATTTCGTGCCAAGTCATACCCTCTGATGAACAGAATTGTATTTCGGAAACCATCCCGGGGTCTTCTCTTGGAGACGATGACGAGACCATTACGACGTGCCAGTATTATCGGTACACGTGCATAAAAAAATGTGAAAAATGCAAAGCCAGCGACCTAACGCAGACCTTTAGCGTAGAGCTTCCGAATTGGACTCCTTTGAAAAATGCTCTTGCCCAAGCAGCGAAGTCGATGCCCATGATCAGTGATTTTTCAATCGATGTCAAGGGAACCGTAAGCCGAGAAACGGGGGAAAAGTGTTGTTTAACAGACGATACTCAACCACCCGTTGGCTACCAAAAATATTCTGGTACTGTGAGCGGAGCCGTTACCATTAAGTTGAACATCCCCGGATGGCATTGGGAATTCGTCCGGGTTTGGCAGGGGCTGTTTAGAATTAGGGCCATTGTAAAGCTGGGGCCAACCGTTACCGTTGCACCTCAAGCAACCATATCTGTTGCCGGAACACTGTCCGATAACTGCTCCCCTGCTTGTGAATGTTGTATCACCACGAGTTATAGTGCGACCATTGGTTTAGAAGTTGCCTTTGGGGGCGAAATTGAGGCCTCCATAACCTTGTATTTTTGGCCACACACAAGGTTTCACGCTCAGGCGTATGCAAAAGCCTTCCTCAGTTCGAGTATCGGAACTTCGGGAACGTACAATGGCGATGGCTGTCCAAGCAAAGGGTTTTCAGGAAAGATTGGCTATGGAGATTTGGTCGGCACTGCTCAGTTTGGATTGGTTTTTAGAGGGTACAACATTGGTTATTCTTGGGCTTATACCCTATTGCCGGGAGGTTCAGTTTCCTATTAAATTTGAATGACATATAGTCAACACAAAGGGGTTTTCAATGAAGTGTGTTTGCAATCAGTTTAAAATCAACTATTTGCAATCAAACAAATCATCAAAATCACTTTAATCACAATCTACCATGAAAATAAAATTTGAAACTGGTTTCATCAGAAACGTACCGTGGCTTGTCTTTTTTCTGTTATCATCTTTATTGACCGGACAAAACATCAACCCCAAATTGGGGGATGATGCCTACGCGTTGATGAAAGATAATCAGCCAACAATGGCTATTTCTGTTGCAAGCAGCTTGTACGAACCGGGTCTTGGCCTTCGGCTTGAAAAGCTACCCGATGCTACAACCTACCAACGACCTGAATTTTTGGTGTTGGCTTTTTACAAAATGATCAAAAAAGCCGATTTAAATGGTTTGCTGGAATTATACGACCCGCAAAGCAGAGAAATGATGCGGGAGCGGCTCGATATAGTCCAGGCAAATAAAGAATACCAGACATTCAATGATTTTGAATTGTTCAGTAAAAATGTATTTGGAGACATTTGTAGAATACGATTCAACTTTATCAACACGAACAACGGCGACTTTTTTCCATGGGTGCTCATGATGAAGAAGATCGGTAACAGGTACTATTTAACAGAAACCATTTCTTTGGATCATCTCTTTATTTCAGCATCCTCCGCGCATCCCTATAACCTTAGCAAGAGCCCTTATCCAAGTTGCCAACTTGCCGGTATGCAAGGGTTTTACTTTGTTCCGGAAGGCGATAGTTTGAGGCTTGTTGGTGAACGCTCCGGCATCCCAAATACCATTGGGATATGGCTCCATTTGGTGATGTATGACCCCATTGAAATAGAGCAACATCCGACCGATGAAGTGGTCATACTCCAACAAATGAGGGCAACACTCGTCGCCAAAGATTCTGCGGGTTTTGTAAACTTATGGGCTCCTGAAGAACAAGAAGCCATGACCTCTGATGTTTTTCAATCGGATGTGGCGGTTAACCGGGCTTTTTACAACAAGATTTCATCTTTACGACCCGTGGGCTTTATGCAGGCAGGAGACGAAATGGTCGTTTTTTTTAGATCGAAAATGGGCGAAGCATACCTGCCTTTACAAATGATGGCCTTGGTCAAAATTGGCGCTGAGTATAAGTTGAGAGCCAGCCTAGACACTGAGATAATGGAACGTTACTATGCTTGGCAAATGCTCAACAATCCATTTGTCAAAAGAGCCTTAGATCAATTCTTCACTCGGTAGTCAATCCCTGTCCCCAAAAATGAAAAAAAGAATTTGGTTCCTACTGTATGCGATCCTCCCCCTCTTGGCATCTACTCAGACAGTGTACGGCGTCACGGGGCTTGTTAAAACCCCCACTGCGTACACTTTGAAAAGTGGTGAATTGGCGACAGGTTTTGCCAAATTTGCCGATCAATTTCAAAAAAAGTATGGTGACAAATCTTTTAGACAGTGGACCACCTACGTAAATATTGGTTTTACATCCTCGTTTGAAGCTGGAATAAGGGTCGTTGGTGTTCCAAAAGTACCTGTATATGATGAAAATTTGCCATATAACTACTATATTGACCGAATAATAAATGTGAAATTTGCCGTCCTCAAGGAAAGGAAGATGTTTCCGCAGTTGGCCGTTGGCATACAGGATGCTATTGGAACCAGAATTTTTAACGCTACCTATTTGGTCGCATCCAAAAAAATTGACTGGGTGAAACAGGTTGCGTGTAAAGTGTCCCTCGGATACGGCACAAAATTGATTGAATACATTTTTGACACCCCCGACAATTATCGGTTGTTGGGCTTTTTTGGAGGAGTAGAAGTAGATATTGCTCACCGCGTGGCGTTCATGATCGAACACGATTCAAAAAAAGTAAACGCAGGGATACGGCTCAATCCCAAAAAATGGCTGAGTGTTTTTGGGTATTATACGTCGCTGAAAGATTGGGGCGGTGGAGTATCGCTGAATTTTAAAATTTAATCCCGCATCAATTCGTTTAACATTTGCTGAAGCACTTGATTTAGGTTGAGGATGGCCAAAGGGATATTCCAAGCGTTCCTGTTTCTTGGTTCGACATAGTTAGAAATGGCACGAATTTCTAGAAAATGTACGCCTTTCTGAAGGCAAGCATAGAAAAAGGCGCCCCCTTCCATACTTTCTACTTGGGCTGTGGGGTACTTTTCCCGGGTATGGGCGATCAATGTTTCTGAACCATGTGCTTTGTTGAGCGTTATACCCTTGACCCTAGGCAGAAAGTTACCGTAATTTGCTCCCGGATTGATCATTTTTCCGGCACTAAATGGAAAAGAGTTTGCTTCTGCAAAACCCAGTTCAAACAAATCTATCAGTTTACCCGCTACATCCTCAACGCCTAGGTCGGCAAACACCTCCTCTTCAACGTGCACTACATCTCCCAACGAAATACGACGATCCCAGGCCCCTGCAATGCCTGCATTGATGGCAAAATCAGGCTTGTGTTGCGCAAAAAAAGCCCCAAGTTTCCAACCGGTTGCCAGTATTCCAACACCAGTAATACACACTTGCACTTCTAAATTGCCCTTGACAAAACAAGATAATTCCTTTTGTTCAAATACTTTTTCCATCCAAGCAATGGTAGGAGCTATTTCAAAAGGTGTGGCAGAAGTTAATAAAACCTGCATACTTCAATATTTGCCTGTGAAGGTAGCGTTACCTTGTCGCTTTAAAAAAGTTAATAACATAAGTGACACGCTTTCTAGACCCAAAAAGCACATTTTTTCTTCCGATGCGCCCGCTAAGTTGTTATGAAAAAAAATGACATGAAAAAAGAATGGTTTGAAGAGTGGTTTGATTCACCCTATTACCACTTATTATACAAGAGTCGGGATGATGCTGAAGCCAAACACAGTCTTGACAATCTCTTGATTGCCCTTGATTTACCCGTGGGTGCCCGTGTATTGGATCTTGCCTGTGGCAAAGGTCGTCACTCCAGATACTTGGCTGACAAGGGATTTTGTGTTACGGGCGTTGACATCTCTGAAAAAAGCGTTTCGCATGCGAGAGATTTTGAGGGTGATCATCTGGAGTTTTTCCAGCATGATATGCGCAAACCATTTATGATCAACTATTTTGATGGAATACTGAATATGTTTACCAGTTTTGGGTATTTTAAAAGTGATCGGGAACACCTGCTCGCTTTGCAAAATATATGTAAAGGTTTGCGTAGTGGCGGATTGTTTTTGATAGATTATTTTAACAGTGCATGGATAGAGACACAACTCGTTGAATCTGAGTCAAAAACAATTGATGACGTCACTTTTCATTTGACAAAGCACATAAAAAACGGGTATGTTTACAAATCGGTTGGCTTTAAATACCATGGTCGTGATCTGTCTTTTACCGAATCTGTTCGGTTATTTGAACTGTCTGATTTCAGTACACTTTTCGCTGCTTGCAACCTGAAGATCATCAAATCGTATGGTGACTATGATTTGAGTGCATTTGATCGTCAAAATTCTAGGAGACTCATCATAGTAGCCCAAAAAACAATCCCGGGATGAATATTTTACAACCAATACTAGAGGGCGACCAATGTCTTTTCAGGTTAATCAATGGCGGCATGAGCAATCCGATTTTTGATGTTCTGCTGCCTTTGTTTCGAGAAAGGCTATTTTGGGTTCCGTTTTACCTTTTTATTGTATCCTTCACACTCCTCAATACCGGGAACAAAAAATGGGTGATACTGCTGGGATTGGTGGTAACGGTAGGTCTTACCGATGCTACGAGCAGCCGTGTCATTAAGAAGAACGTTCAACGCATTCGGCCCTGCAACGCTACCGAATTGATGCAGGATATTCGGCTAAGGGTTCCTTGCGGGGGTGGGTATAGTTTCACTTCCAGCCATGCAGCCAACCACTTTGCCGTAGCCGTTTTCCTCATTGTTATATTTGGATTGTCGGGGCAATGGCAACAGAAAGCGATGCTTGTGTGGGCTGGTACCATCGCATTTTCTCAAGTTTACGTAGGGGTTCATTACCCTCTAGATGTGTTTATGGGAGCGTTATTGGGGAGCATTATCGGTTGGTCTGTGTCGAAACTACTGCTTAAACTACTGCTTACTTTTTTTCAGGATGGCGATGATTTTAGGCCTTTTCTTTTAAAGTGAGTGCGTCAAAGAGCAGGCTACCGATTCTCACGATGGTACTTCCTTCTTCGATGGCAATTTTCCAATCGCCGGACATTCCCATAGATCGTTCCTTAAAATAGGGTTGGTCTATAAAAAAATCGTCTTTAAGCGTATCAAAGATCTTTTTTAGTGTCCTGAATTCAAGCCGAACCTGTTGTTGGTTGTCTGTAAAAGTTGCCATACCCATTACACCACAAATTCGAACATTTTTGAGGGCACTGAATGCTGCGCTTGTGAGCATTTCTTTGGCTTCCATCCGTTGAAACCCATATTTGGTTTCTTCTGAGGCAATGTGGAATTGCAAGAGGCAATCAATCACGCGATTGGCCTTCAGCGCCTGTTTGTTTATTTCTTGCAACAAGTCTAAGGAGTCAACTGCATGAATCATGCTGACAAAAGAGGCTATGAGCTTTACCTTATTTGTCTGCAAATGGCCAATGAGGTGCCATTCCACATCCGTGGGCAGCGCTGCTTGTTTCAGCAGCATCTCTTGGACGCGATTTTCTCCAAAAGCACGTAATCCGCGCTCATACAACCCTAATATCTCTTCAGGGGGGTGGTTTTTGGTAACAGCAACCAGTTTCACCTGATGCTCTTGTAGTGTTTTGATCAATTCATCCATCATGTCAGCAGCAAAATTAAACAGTTGAAGCGAATAATCTTATATATTTAAAACCATACATTGTCATACCTTAGCAGCACTAAATAATCGGAATATTCCTTTAATTCATTTCTTCCCCTCCTTGCTTTGAACTTTAATTCTACTTTTATTTTATCCCTGATGCGATGCGTCTTCGTTTGCACCTCGGTAATCTTCACCGGTGTAAATTGCTTCTCCCAGTGCCCAACACTGGGACAAAATGCCACTTTTACGTCAGCAGACTGCCAGCCTGGTAGTAATCCCTGTGCGCTTTGCCCTGGAGACGAATACACCTTAACCCCAACCGGCAACAATTTATTGCCGGGGGACTGTATCAACTGGTACATCAATACAGTTCCTAATTTCAATCCCTACAACGGTCAGGGTACGCTTTTAGGGTGTTCCGAATTGAGCAGCCCCCCTCCAGACCCCTGCAATCCCAATCCAATCCTACTGGGACTGTTTGTGAATGCGTGTGGTACAGAAGAAAACAACGAATTTTTAGGACTTTGGTCCGGCGGGGGTTTCAATGTGAGCGACCTTATGGTTAGCTACGATGATCCCAACAACAATGGCTGTGGATGGCAGACCCCCTCTCCTGCCTTACAGGCGGGTGTCAGTGATGATTGTCCCGGGGCTATTTTTGTGGGTGCGGGAGAAACGGTTCCCGGCAATGTACCGGTGATTGTTTTTACGAGCAGTGATGCGGATTTCAACTACAATTTGAGTGGGTTGTGCTCTACAAGTGGTACCGTGTACGTGCTTCAAAGTGATTGTTCTCATGCAACAGAGGTGTTTCCCAACACGGGAAGCGGCACTGCAACGACGGGGGTTTCGATTGGTTGTTGGAGTGACAACATCACGTATAACTTGGCGCAGGTGACCAACGTGAATGGTGCATTTGTAGCAGATATCCCTATTTTAGGTACCATTTATGGTCAGGCTGGATGTGCTTGGCCAAGTTTCCCCGGATTGCCGGGCACAGACCCTGTGGTCAACATTGCACCACTGGACGTGATCGTTGACCAAGACCAATGCAACAATGGGCCCTACTACATTGTGGGGATTTATGAACCGTTGCCCGCCGGATGCGCACAGACTTTTACCAACTACCTCTCGTATGACGTGCCCTGCCCGAGTCCTGTATTGGGAACAACAAATCTTTGTTCCAGCGTCACCAATTACAGTCTTGTTCAACTACAAGACCCTGAAGTTCCGGACGGAACCTGGTCAGGAGATGGCGTAACAGGCACTGTTTTCAATGCTACAGGATTAACAGGCCCTGTTGAACTGACTTTTACCCCCACATCACCTTGCGGAACGCCTGCCACCACCGTCGTTAATGTTTCAGGGTCACCTGTTGCGACTTTTGAACCGGTCCCATCGGTCTGTGCCGGAGGGTCAACAACAT
>JBIPOY010000322.1:0-4220 GCA_044378705.1 Saprospiraceae bacterium | reverse complement strand
CGCTCGCCACCGCCACTTTCACGGCGGTCTTGAAAAGGTTTGCGCTCGCCACCACCACGTTCATCGCGGTCTTGCCAGGGCTTCCGCTCGCCACCACCACGTTCACGGCGGTCTTGAAAAGGCTTGCGTTCGAATGTTGGGGATTTACTCTCAGAAAATTGTGTAGGATTGGTGGATTCGCTGCGCTCTTCCAGCGGCGAATCCGTGTCCGTTTTTAAGCGCGGACGACGTTTTTTCTCTTCCATGAAAAGGAATAATTTTTAGTTTAGCAACTATTTAGCGGGTAGCGTCTGAGACAAAAAAGGGGCCATTATTTACCAAACAAAGGGTTTTTAAGCAGGCTGGAGGATGCTGCGGTCAAAAAAACCTGTAAAGCAGGGCGGAAAATAGACTATTTTTATACAGAGAGCGCGGCACCTACATAGTTACTTAGTTTAAATGCTTTACTACCACGCAAAGGTGCGGGCTTTTTGGTTCAATTTGTGGATTAACGGTGTTTAATTTTGGGTTTTCCCCATAATATGAAAAAAGGAGAAAGTGTACCACCAACCAGAGAAAGATTTGTCCGTAAATAAAATATCCATTGCTCAACCAAATTGGTCGTAACTATTCATCAACCAAAAAAACGGCCACGCGGTTCAAGAATAAACCACGTGGCCGTTAACGGTCAAGAAATCAAAACCTATTGTTCTGATTTAATAAATTTTATGATCCGGAAAGATCCATTTTTTTGGGTCAACCTTAAGCAGTATATTCCTGTGGACAGATGACCAACAGACACCTCCTGTTGCCATTCTGATTCCTGTAATTTAGACACAACCTGCCCTCTGACATCAAGGATCACGGCAGAAACAAAGGTCAAACCCTTTGTTTCCAATGTAAAGGATGTTGTAGTTGGGTTGGGGAACAGACGCACAAATCCTGATCCATCGGGATTGTCTGTTCCCACCACGGTGTTGTTGATATAGATGGGTGCGAGGGCGCTGGTACAACCATTTTCGTCTGTGATCGTGAGGGTATAGGTGCCGGCATTGAGTCCCGATAAGTCCTCATTGTTTGAGAAAAACGCGCCATTTTTATTCCAAATAAAGAAGAAATTACCGGCGCCCCCAACAGGGGTTATGGATATAGTGCCAACCCCTTGTCCATTTTGGTCATCGGTGGAGGCATCAAACAAAATATCCGGAATAGGATATACAACAATGGCAAAAGAACAAGTAGCGGAATTTCCGGCAGCATCGGTCGCGCGGTAAACCTGAATTGAGGTACCGTCATTGAAGACAGCGCCACTGGGAAGGCCGCTGATCAGCGATGGGGGCCCTGTGAGTTGATCGCAGTTATCGGTGGCCGTCGGTGCAGGATAAACCACAAAGTCGGCTCCACAAAGATATATCGTTGCAGGACAGGAGACAATTGGCGGTTGGTTGTCGGTAGCGCCAACGGCAAAAGCAACGCCAACAGAACAGCCATTGGCATCTGTGATGGTCACTACGTGTTGGCCAAATCCGAGGTTGCCCAAACTTCCGCTAAAGGAGTATGGTGGTGTTCCTCCTTCCATCACAATTTCAACGGAACCGGTATTGTCGGATGGGCACGCCACTGGATGTACGACAACGCTCTGTGCAACCAGCTCCTGCGGTTGCGAGATAACAATACTATCTACGGAGATACATCCTGAGGCGTCACTGGTTGTCACGCTGAAGGTACCGGCAGGAAGGTTGTTCACCGAAGCCGACGTAGCACCATTGCTCCAGGAATATCCATACGGCAGTTGCCCTCCGCTTGCTACCACCGAGGCAAGTCCTTCATAAAGGCCAAAACACCGAATACCAACGCCCGTAACCGTGGCCGTGATGTCACAGTTGAAAGCACTGATATACACCGATTGAACGGCGGTGCATTGGTTGGCATCTGTTACCGTAACCGTATAAAGCCCTGATGCGAGGGGGCTATTGGTTGCCGTAGAGATATTATTGCTCCACAAGAAAGTATAAAGCCCGGAACCACCGGTTGGTATGGCGGTGGCGCTGCCATCGTTGGCCCCCAGAGACGTTTCACCGGTAGCAAATGCATTCACCACAACGATCGGTGGTTCCGTGATATTGGTATTCAACACGGCTTGGCAGTTGTTGGCATCAACGATGGATACGGAATATGACCCGGGTGACAATCCACTGTTATTTTCTGTTGTAACGCCATTTGACCAAACAAATAACACAGGCTCAACCGCGCCAGACAAGGTTATAAACGCGGTTCCATCGTTGGCACCATTGCAGGTAGTATTCGCAGAAACGATATTGGCAGAAAGCGTACAACCAAAGCTGTTGACGGTAACCGTTTGAACCACGGAGCATGCATTGGCATCGGCTACGGTCAGCGAATAACTACCGGGCGTCAAGTTTGCAATGGCCATGGTGGTGTCTCCATTGCTCCAGGCATACCCATAATCTAGGGTTCCTCCGGTGGGCACCGCTGAGGCCGTACCATCGTTGGCTCCGAGAAAGGTTTCGCCTGTGGCTGTGGCATTGGCCAATAAGGCCTCCGGTTGTGTGATGGTGATGGTTGCAGATGCCGTACAGTTGTCGCCATCAGAAACAGTGACCACATAGGAACCCGCGGTGAGGCCGCTGATGGGCGCGGTCGTAGCTCCGTTGGACCAAGCATACAGCAATATCCCGTTGCCCCCGCTGCCCGTGGCAGACGCACTGCCGTTGGAACCGCCATTGCATAAGATATTTGTACTGGCAGAGACACCTGCTGTTACGGGTGCAATCTGCACAACAGCAGTGGTAGCAAGCGCCGTACAGCTGTTCTCAAGGTTGGTGACCACCAAGGTATAAACACCTGCAGCTCCTACAATGGGTGTGAGGGTTGTTTCACCGGAAATAATTACGCCGTTGGTGGTAGTCCAATGATACGCATAGTCAATGCCTTGGGACGATTCGGAAGCGTTCAGTTGAACAGCTGTATTATTACAAGTAAGATGCCCGGGAGGAGCGATAATCGCGGTGGGTGCCACGGTATTTTGTAATACCGTTACGGTTGAAACAGCCGTACACCCATTGGTGTTATTGGTCACAACCGCGGTGTATGCACCGGGTACAGCAATGGTATTTTCTCGTCCGATGGCAGCATATCCATTGGGACCGGTCCAGGCAAACGTCGCATTTTGAGCGTTTGTGGTGACAAATATCCGGACAGAATCCTCTGCGCATGTGAGTACGCCGGAGACATGGGCGGTATCTGAAGGCGGTGTAGTGTTTTGGAGCACCGTTGTGATGACAGAATTGGTACAGCCATTAACTGTGTTGGTAACGATAAGCGTATAATTACCCGGAACGTTGGTGGTGGTATTCTGTAAATTTGAAGAAAAATTTACACCAGACCACGCATACACAACCCCGTTGGTCGTAGAATTTCCATTGAGCGAAACATTTGATACCGTACACGTTAAAGGCCCTGTATTGCCGGCCGAAATGTTTGGCGGGTCTGTCTGACAGGAGACCGTCGCAACAGCGCTGGCGGTACAACCATTGATGCTATTGGTGACAACGAGGGTATAGGTACCACAAGCACCCACGATGGGATTCAGGGTATTGGCTCCGGAGAGAATGATACCGGATGTAGTCGTCCACGCGTATGAATAATTAGGCCCCACGGAAGACCCTGCCCCACTGATCGTGGTTTGAGACACGATACACGTAAGACTTCCTACGGGTGCGGCAACTGCTGATGGCGGGGCAACATTTGAGGTCACCGTGACCGAGGCTTCCTTTGTACAGCCGTTTGCATCTGTTGCCGTGACTGTGTAGGTGCCGGGAGTTTCCAAAACAATTGAGCTCCCTAATTGGCCATCAGGCCAGGCAAATTGGTAACTTGGTGTACCTCCAATGGCGGTGGCCGTAGCCGTTACGTAGGGTTGATTACAGGTAATAACGCCAGCAACAGTGGCCGAAAGGAAAAGTGCTGCTGGCTGGGAAAGAACGGTTGAAGCCGTTGCTGTTCCGCTACCACCTGAGCCTGTGACGGTGACCGTGTAGGTATTTGCGGTCAAATTAACGGCTGTTGCGTCCGTTTGGCCGTCACTCCACAGATACGTGTATGGCGCGATACCACCATCCGCTTCCACGGTTGCACTACCAGTATTACTGCCGAAACAGGACACATTGATGGTATTGGCGATAGCTGCCGTGACGGGAGCAGCACCTTGGAAAGCGTAC
>JBIPOY010000051.1:0-12285 GCA_044378705.1 Saprospiraceae bacterium | reverse complement strand
TGAATGAACAGAATTTTGGGCTCAGCATGGAGCAGACAAAAGCAACGTATGAAATTGAGGCTGATTTACGCGCGCTATTAAAGGGGGGCGTTGAAGCGCGGGCACTTTACTTCTTTGGAGCAACACTCTATGAAGTTATTTTCAAAGAATGGCATATTGGTCATACCAGTATGGGTGGAGAATTATCATTATCGGATGGAAAAACAACGCAAAACAACGCTACGGGTGTTTTTTCAGGCAATAAAAACGCCATGCCAGACCCTGCTAAAAGTGGCTCGATCAGATTACAGACAAAAGCCAGTAGCAATGCTTTACATGCTTTGGCCAAAGCCCAAGAAATTCTTGGGAACAATGATAATAGCGCTGAAATAAGGGCCTTTTTGGGTACAGATGGCGTTGCAAAAGAACAAGAGTTTATACTAATTAAGCAAAAGGTTGTGCAGAGTTTTCAGGATAGCATCAAAGAGGTATTGAAAGCAAAAGATCTTGCCGAGAAAGAGTTGAAGGACCAACGTGGGCCAGTAGAAGCAGAAATTTCCAAATTGAACAAAAAACTTGCCGTCATGAAGAAAGAGGGGAAAGCACAAATAGCGGGCGATTGGTTTGGAACCATAAGCCAAGAAGAAATTGAGGCCAAAATAGTCGCTAAACGTACGGAACTTTCTAGGTTTGATATCTTGGAAGCGCGTGCAATTAATGCTCGAAAGGAGCTGAATGAAATTAGAGAAACGTATGGAAATCTACAACAACTTTTGATGTCAAAATCTTCAGATTTGACAGAAACAAACCTCACACAGGATGTTTTGAATAAATCAGAAATGCTAGCCGGAATGTATTAGACCGTGATTAAAGTGATATCAATCAATCAAATCAATCAAATCATCAAAATCACTTTAATCACAGTCTACAAGGGATACACCCTTATTCCGCGATGGATGCTTCCACGGCATCCCACAAGTTTTTTCTTGCTGTAAGTGAAGTGGCCACGTAATGGGTTGCTTCAGCCCATTTTTCAGCGTCTTCACCGCACAAATACGCCAGCATTTCAAAGGCCAATTTGCTGTGGTGGTCGCCATCTAGCTCAATGTGCCGCTCCAGGTAGTATTTGAATTTTTCGGTTGATTCGTTCGCATCCGTTAAATTGTTGACAATCTGGAGGAACATTTCGGGAATCAAATCCTCCCGCCCCATGGTAAATACGGCGGCAATGATGTGTGCCTTTCCCGTTTGGATGGTATCAAAGGTATTTTGGACAAATATTTTTGACGCCGTCGGAATAGAGGGGATTTCAAGGGCTGCGCTGATTGCTTTGCCCTCGGAAATGTCTGAGACAAATTGCTCCACGACAGCCGTAGAGGCACCACAAGCATGCATTGCTTGCAAATACAGCTCATAATGGCTCGTCGCGTTGCCGGAAGTGTCTACATCGGATTCTTCACCGGTTACAATCTCATTGATCAGATAGCGTACGGCTCCGGATCCCTTGGGCACCCACGGGATTGACACACAGGTTAATTGTATCTGCAGTGATTTTAACAGAGACATAAAATCCCAAACGGCAAATACATGGTGCTCCATGAAAAGGCGTAGATGATCAATTTTTTTGATTTTTTCGTACAGTTTGTGCTGTACAACCTGGTCTCTAAAAGGTTGAATCTCCGCTTGAAGTTTTCCCAAATAGTCAATAGAATGCATAATCGAAGTAAGTTTATGGTATTCAAATTTTAGAATGATTGACTTATGCGCCTGCATGAATTGCAATTATTGCACAAGATCCAAGAAGAACACTTAAAAAGTAAAATGGATTAGGGAGGAAACCGATATGCATACTTTTTTTTGTCAGGACAGAAATGGCAATAAATCACAGCACCATGATTTATTGAAAAAAACCCCCCATTTAGATTTATTTTCGATACCTTGCTGCTAATTTGGCTATTTTTGTTGAACTTGTATCAACGGGTAAGGCTCAAAAATTAAATAATTAATTAATAAGATATCTGCTTGTGGTATCCATGTCAGCGCACAAAATTCCGGGAATTTCAAGGGTTCATTTTACCTCGAATTTGTTTCAAAAGGTCTCTGCCGGTTCACTGCGCAACGCCTCTTCTCACCTGCTCAACAATGGAGTGTTGTTTCTATTTGGCACCCAGGAATTGGAGTTGGATTTGATTTATGGCAACAATATATGGCAGGACGTTGAAAGGGAAAGGGATACAAATCAGGCCCTACAGGTTTTTCATCTTACGCTCATAGGAAGTGTCGAAAATTCATTAATGGAGCATCATGGTGTAGATATTTCTTTCTTTACACAAAAAAAGGCCCTCAAAAGCAACAACGTGGCCCTTTCCTTCCAGGGCTGTTCGGCCTTTTTCCAAGGGCTTTCTTCCGCTGAAATTTCTACAGAACTGGCCTATATAGAGCAGTTGGTCTCCCACGGGATACTGTGTCTTTTTTATTTCAATCAACTTGAAACAACCAATAACCTTGCGGCCTTGGCGCCACTTCTCAACCGCTCCAGTCAGTTTATTCCCCAGGCGGGTTGGGAGGGCATTTTGTGCTTTGTGGAAGAGGAATGTGCATCTCGGCGCCTGTCTTTAAGTTCCGCCTGTAGGGATTTGATATCTGAAACTTTGCAGGAAACCAATATACCACTTCCCCTTGTGGCAGAGTGTATCCGTCAGGTTGATATACTGCTGACGGAAAAAGAAAGGCTTGTTATGCCGGAACATTTTGAGCTGGTAGGCGGGTTCTCACGGGTGCTACAGGTACAAGGAGATCGGCTGGTTTCACAACTTTCTATCAATATCAATCCGCTGAAGATAAAACGCTTTTTTCAATGTTTTTTAAAGCAGGATGAGCAGGGCGTGTTTAACGCCATTCCATTGTCGGCGTCAGCAATATCAGACCGAACCAATTTATCTGAAAATCAGGTGTCGGAAATACTCATGGTGGCGGAGTTGCCGGAATATCAGTTTGTTCGTCAGGAAACTGGCCGGTATGTACTGGCTTCTAGGGTGATGCTGACCCATTGGGAGGAGATGAAACAATGGGTGCTGGAAGAACAAGAATTCATCAATATGTACCTGCGCACCAAAAAACAGGCCGTGCTGTACAGCAATGGCGAAGCTGAACTACTGACAAGTAGCAACTTGGATGCGGCTTTGTTGTGGCTAGAACAGGCAGATCCAACATTGGCTTGGGCGGCTCCCTACGCGCCTGAATATGAACCAACGCTGGCGTACATCGAGGCTTCTTCCAAACAACGGCAGGCCCATGTTGCAGCCGAGCAAAGACGGGCCAAACAACTGTTGAAAATCACACGCGGTATCGCCTTTGTTATCGGGATAGCTTTTATCATTTCTTCGCTGGCCGCTGTTTTTGCTGGGGTTGAAAGGAATCAAGCTGTTGACGCAAAAATCAATGCAGAGACGGAGCGCCTGGCCGCTGTTGCCGCCAAAGAACAAGCGGTTGAGGCCAGAGAACTCGCAGAACAAGAGCGCCAAAAGGCACTTTCCGCTCGCAATGCTGAGCAGGAAGCCAAAGTTAGAGCCGAATCTCAACGCATGGTAGCCCTGTTGGCCAAAGAAGCCGCAGACCAGGAACGATTAAAGGCTGTCGATGCCAGAAATGCAGAGCAACAGGCAAAGGAAGAGGCAGAACGCGATCGCGTCATCGCCATTTCCGCAAAGGACCAAGCCGAAGTTGAACGTCAAAATGCCACTTCTGCTCGTTCAGAAGAACAAAAAGCCCTCGCTCGCGCCAACGAAAACTTCAAAAATGCCGAAAAACTTCGCATCCAACAGGAATCCAGGGCAAACGCACTCTCCGCTTATCAATACTACAACAACAACCAAGCTGTTACGGGCTTGAAGCTCGCGCAAACAGCTTATACCACCAACCTCGCCAATGGCGGCAACCCTTATGAACGCGATATCTTAAAGTCGCTGGTCTATGGCTTGAATGCTCAACAACCGGATCTGTATGCACATCCGTTGAACCACCCCTTGCGAAATGTCGCGGTTGCCCCCACGGGACCATTGATCGCCGCCTGTTCTATTGGCGGGCTCATCTCTGTTTTCCAAAATGGTTTTTCCAAAATCGCAGAAATAAAAATTGCCGGTCAAAAATTCCAATCCATGTGCTTCTCCGGGGCAGGGGAATTGCTCGTGGGTACTACCAACGGAGAATTACTCGTTTTTGATGCCGCATCCGGTCAGCTGACGTCAAAACGACTGCTTTCTGATCAGCCGATTCGATGTCTAACCCTCCTCGACCCCACCCAACACATCGTCGCACTCGTGTCGGGTCGAGATATTTTACTCCTCAATGGTCTGTCGGAGCATTCCGCAATCGCAAAAAATACAGGATCAACATCAGAAGTGCCCGGTGAAATGGTTTATAGCGCTGCATCAGGTCAATTGTTTGTCTCCTTAGGGGAGGCGGTGTTTGCTCTAAATGTTGAAAATGGCCGCTTCAACAATACCCTGAAAAGTATCGTCGAGGTGAACTATTTCGTGACCAGTATCGCAGTAGCCTCTTTTCAGGGGCGAGAATATCTCCTCACTGGGGATAAAAAGGGAAATATATCCCTCGTGGATGCTGTAACGGGTGCAATAAAACTTAAGAGAAAAATTCACCTGTCCAGTGTCAGCGGGTGTCACATGGAGGCGCTGAACGATCGACTCCTGATCGCCACCACCGGATATGATCACCAGGTATTTGCTCACTATGCTGCACAGCGTTCCGACGGACAGTTTGAACTAGAAGCATCCATCGATTTTGATTTCCACCATGGTTGGGTGACGGACATGGCTGCTCAACCCTCCCTCGGCACAATCCTTACCTGCAGCAAAGATATGACGCTTCGAATATGGCAGTTCAAACCCAGGGATGTTTTCTCGCAGGTGGAAGCAGTGCTTGAAAAAGAAAAATAGTCTCCTTACGCAACAAAATTTTGAGGATCCAAGTACACATGATCCCAGTCAACAAAATACATTATAATATTTCAAATATGACGCGTTTTTTTTCCGACATTGCATTGAAAGCGCCCCTTTTCCTGCTTTTTTCCTGTTTTTTTTCGCTCTCCTCTACTTCGGCCCAGTGCGATTTTAATAAAATAAACCAGGCAATGGAGCAATATGAGGTCGGCAGATTTGACATCGCCAAAGCAGACATCGCCAAATGCGTCCAAAGCAACGGTTTTACCACGCTCAACGACAAGAATAAGGCGCTCCGGCTGTTGTCACTCATCGCCATTGCGGAAGACAGTATTCCCTTGGCGGAGTCATACATCAAGATGATTATTCTCAAAAGCCCGGAATTCAAGGCCGATCCCCATCTGGTCTTTGATCAGTTGTTCCGGAAGCAATTGTCGGCCAACCTAGTGGTCAAGGTAAACTCTGTTTCTAAGCACGCCGAAGACATACAAACCGCTCCGGCATCTGTTGTGCTGGTTACCCGGGAAGAAATTATCAGCAGGGGGTATGTCGATATTGTGGATCTACTGTCAGATCTGCCCGGTTTTGACATCAGCAAGATCTATTCGGCTACCTATGCCAATGTATATCAACTGGGATTTCGCCAAGAAAATACCGAACGTACCTTGCTCATGGTAGATGGGGTGGAAGAAAACGACGTCTGGTCCAATATCGCCTACCTTTCGAGGCAGTATCCTTTGTCCAATATCAAAGCGGTGGAGGTGCTCTATGGTCCTTCTTCCACCATGTATGGTCCGCGGTCTTTTGTTGGAGCCATCAATATTCTTACCCTGGGGCCGGGAGAGCGCCCCAACACGTCTCTGGAGAAAAAACAAAAAGAAGATGCGCTCCCCCCTCCGGTGTTTGTCAACGCCAACCTCAGCGGGGCCACTTTTCGCACGACAGATGCAGATGTGACCATAGGCCTCAACACCGAGTCGTTCAAACTTTCTGTTACAGGACGCTATTACGCCTCTGATGAAGAGGATCTGTCTTTTGTTGATTTCTATGATTACTCCCCTTCTGACATTGACCGCCTGAAGTACTCGGGGATGAACTTAAAGGGCGACTTTACCATCAGCAATGTAAACGGTGTGAAGAAAAAAATACCCCTCAGCGAGTATGTCACGACCTACAATATTCCCCAAACCAGCCCTTACTACAATATTTTTTATAACGCAAACAATGGGGTGGATAGTATTGTGCTGACGAGTGCAGGGGTAGAACACGCCCGTCAACTCGACAAAGATTCTTATGCAGGAAACATCAATGGGGCACCTGCCGGTTTTTCCAACCACACCAAAGACTACTATGTCAGTGCCAAATTGAGTTTTAACAATTTTTTATTGGGCATCAGTTCTTGGCGATGTGAAGAAGGGTTTAATTACTATCAGGATATATACTCCCCGGGCTCTAGGAATGGAAGTCTGTGGGTACCCAAAAACACCACCCTTTACGCCAAATATGACCGGGATTTTGAGCGAATTTCAATTTCCAACCTGACTACTTTTCACGATCATAGCTTGGATAAATCCACCAATCGTGTCAATTTTTATCCTTTTGGGCTGTCGGCAAGTGGGTTGCACTTAGCCCATTTGCTGAATCCGGATTCATTGATTGTCAACAATTCCGGCACTGCTTTGCACCGGCATGGTTATGCCAATACCTATTTTTATTACGAAGGCAAGCAGTTTAGGAATGATTTTCGGATATTCTATTCCGGTGATCTGTTCAGTGTTACCAGTGGATTGGAATTTAGGAGTAGTCTCATGCAGGGCGATTACCTCACCTACACGGACTTTGAATACAAGAATGCCATTGACCAAAGCAATGTTTCGTACGCACAAGAACTTGGAACCGTTAAAAACCAGGAGAAGGGCAGTAACTTGTTTTCTATTTTTGACGCAGGGGTTTATACGCAGGGGACTTATTCTATTATACCAAAAAAACTGATTCTGAATACAGGTGCTCGTTTGGATTACAACCGTATCCGTGCCAATGGTGGCTTTGGCTATGGTATGTCACCCCGTGTTGTGTTGGTGTACCACACACCTCAATTTACGGTGAAGGCGATTTTTTCCAGGGGGCTCCAAAATGTATCTCAGTGGACAAAGTTTTCTACGGGGGGTGGCCGTACCCCCAATTCTGACTTGGAGACAGAAAAAATCGATTTTTTTAACGTATCGATGTCCGGTAATTTGGCAAAGCGGACGTTTGAATGGGAGTTGATGGCCTATGACAGTTACATCAAAGATGCGGTGGCATCGAGTACCGATTCCAACGGGATCACCAAGAACCGCAACATAGGTTCTTACCGCATATTGGGTACCATGACTACCTTGCGATACAATGCCTCCGGAGGCAGATTCAAGGCCTTCGTCAACCACACCTTTATGTATCCATTCCAAACAGACGATGGTATCAGCAGAGACTTTGAGTCTGTACGCATTGGTGATATAGCGTCGCACCACGCCAATGCGGGGGTAACATTGCGTTTTCACCTGGGGGGGCTTCAAAACAGTCTTGACATCCGCGCAAATTACGTCAGCGACCGGCCGGTGGGGCCGGGTACTACCCAGATTGGCAACGTAGGGGTGCCCAACAACGTGGTCAAAGCATATTTGATTTTCAATGGAGCATTCAATGTTTCCCATAAAAAAGCGCCTTGGATGCGCTTGGCCATCATTGCCAACAACATATTAAACGATAATATTCTCGATCCGACCGATACCCGGTATTACCACCCGGGTCCCCGTGCAGCGTCGGCCTCGTACTCCAACATTTCCGGTAATGTGCCTTATGTGCCGCAACGTTCGCGTTTCCTGATGGCAAGGCTAACCTTTGACCTTTAGAATTTCTGATATGACAGAAGATTACAACCGGCGCAGTGTAGAATATGCGCACATACATGCCACCAGTGGCATCCATTTTGACATTTTTTTTGACATTTTAGGGTTAAAAGAAGGGGAACGTCTGTTAGATATTGGGGGCGGATATGGCGAAATATTATTGGAATACATGAAACGCCACAGTAGTCGTCAGGTCTTTTACGATCTGTTGGAGCCGTCGGCGTTTCAACTGGAAACGGGCAGGAAGCGGATATCCAACGATCTTTCCCCAGCGTTTATGCACCAAAACGTGCGGTTTTTTCAGGATGATTTTTTGAATTTTCAGTCCGAAATGCCGTTTGATCATCTGCTGCTTAAAATGGTGTTTCATGAATTTTCTTGGAACAACAAAGTGGCGGTCTTAAAAAAGGCAAAGTCGTTGTTGAAAGCAGACGGGCAGCTAACCGTGTGGCGACCGTATTTGCGCGGAAGTATCCGTGATTTTTTCTCCACGGTTATTCAAAAAAAGGATGCATTGGCGGGATTTGGCGACATGCAAAGAACCCGGTATTTTTGCTCCGAAGAGGAGTTTCAGGCTTTGTTATCGGACGCCGGGATAGAACCGGCACCGCCAATTTTTATCTTTGAATACATTTTTGACACCTCCAGGCGGCTTGAGTCAGAGTTGAAAGGAGATCAAGATTTGTATCAAGAATGGCTTTCCCACATCCTCCGAGAATACGAAAGCGCCGATGATGCGGTGCGGCAGCAAGTAAAAGTTATACATTCGCCCGCCGGACTGTACATTAATTTTCAACGCGCGATTTTCAAATTTTAGCCTGCTTTTTCATGGTTAAATCGCACTTCATTTTTTTATTTCACCCGTATTAAACAGACGTTATAAACAAATCGCAACATGCAAAAAAGCGAACAATCCACGGAGCGTCGAACGGTAACGATATTGGTGGCGATGTCTTTTTTTGCCGGCGTGTTTATTTCCTATTACATTTCTTATATATCGGCTATTTTCGTGAAAGTAGCCGGGGTAGACAACCTTCCTTTCGCGTACATCGTATCCGGGATTGGGGGTACGTTGCTTACCCGGTGGTTTAACACGCTGGAGCTACGCTATAGTTTTGAGCGTGTTACCGCGCTGATGGTGACCTTTATTGCCGGCAGTGTATTGTTCGTTTGGTATGCTTGCACGGAATACGGTCAAATACCGGCTGTAATATTTTTTTCTTATGCTTGGTTTTGGATTACCGGCAACTTTATTCTACTTGTTTTTTGGAAATTACCAGGCAAACTTCTCAGTTTTGGACAAAACAAGCGGCTGAATGGCATCGTGAGTTCCGGTGAAGTAGTCTCGGCCATTGTGGCGTATTTGTCGGTACCCTTGTTGCTCAATCAAGGCGTCATTGAGCACGAGTCCAACCTGCTTTTGATCTCCTTTGCCGGTTTGGTGGCCTTTTTGCTGCTTTTTCGATTGTTGCGTTTGTGGTACACACCGGTACTCCAAAAGGCCGTGAAAACGACCGATATACCGGATCCGAAGCAGCCGAAAGAAACCTTTCAGGGGTTGATGCGTACCCCTTTTTTTCGCCTCTTGTTTTTTTCGGTGTTGGCGGCCGTCGTGGTACAGTCAACGGTGGATTATACCGTCATGGTGGTTACCAAAGAGATCCTCAAAGACGCAAAGTCTCTGGCTTCATTTTTCGGGTTGCTGTTTGGATCTGCCAAAGTGATTGAACTCCTGTTAAAAACCACGGTGTCAAACAGGCTACTCAAACATTATGGAGTGCAGTCCGGACTGATCACATGCAGTCTGGTGGTGGGAATCACCACGGTATTTGGATTGATTTCTCATGCTTTGGGCGCCCTGTCCTTATTGTTTATTGCGGCCTTGGTGAACAAAGTAATGGAGCGGTCGCTTGTACGGTCGGTAAATGCCCCGGCCATCAATATCTTATTTCAGGTGTATACGGGTAAACTGAAGGGTATTGCTCAGAACTACGGGGATGGGTTTGGCAAGACGTATGGTCAACTGGTTTCCGGTATATTGCTTTTTTTTCTTTCCATGTCTCACGCCTTTGATATCAAAGTTGCCTGTCTAAACACCTTGATATTAACTTGTTCAGGCTTCCTTTTCTATTTGTCGTACCGATTGGGTCCCTTGTACAAAGAAGCCCTTCAGGAACGTATTGCATTGATGGTAAGGGGAAATGGAATGCCAACCATCCAAATAAAAATAGCAGAAAATGATCGGCTAGGGGGGTATCATACTGGTGGTATGAGTACAACGGGTGGGTTGGTATCCAATACCATCATCGCTCCAGCGCAAAACAAAATCTCCGGGGGATTTTCGATAGAGCACTTCACCACAGCCACTTCCCGAGCACTGGCCCTTCATCCGCAGAAGGAGAAAATAACTTCCTTGGGTGCGCAGATGGATGGATGGAGTAAGCAGGTATGGCTTGGTATCACTCCCGGGGTACTGGTGTATTGGCTGATGATTCCCGCTTTTTACCGGCGCATACGCAAACAACTTTCTGGCTATCCGTTCGAGACGCTGGAAATGCTTGTAAAGGAGTCGGACTCGTTTTTTCGCGCCCATCGGTACGAACGTCCGGAAGCCCACATGGCGATGGTTGCTTTGCGGGCCTTGTTGTTTGAAAAACTTACGGAGGCCAACGCACTAAAATACAGTACCCAATTGTTGTCGGAAGACCCCGAGATGATCAGTACCCTTTTGCCAATCATGGGGCAGTCTGGGCATCGGCTGATGGCCAAAGATATCCATTATTACAACCTCCTCCAGCGATGTTTGGACACATATTGTCAATTATTGTCTATTCTCAATACCGTTCACCAGCAAGACTGCCCCCTCTTACAAGCATCCATCAGGCGGGATACAGAAACCCGTATGGGGCATATTTTTCATGTTTTGGCATTGGTACACGATCGGGAAATTATAGACAATATTCGTTCATTGATGGCCAGCCAGGATTCGGACGACCAGGTTATTGCCATTGAAATTCTTGAGTTGATATTGGACAATCAGGAAAAAGCGTGGCTGATGCCTATTTACCAAGAGACCTCTCGAATGGCTGTCCTAAAGAAACTGGATCGTTTTTTCCCGTCTGCGATTCGTACTTTCCCTGACACACTTGAATTTTTATGCTCCTTAAGCCCGGCAAAAATGGACCTCATATCCAGGTATCTTGCCTTCCATCAATTGGTGCTGACGGGGACTTTGCGTTACCCGCAAGCTGTTGCGGCTTGCTTTTCCAGGGAACCCTTGATGCGGGATTCGGCCCATGCCGCTTTACGCCAACTTTTTCCGGAACAATATGCCGGGGTAGCCAGCCGTACGGGCTTCGTATGGCCGGCAGAAGCGGATGACGCAAATGACGATCGCTGTATGGAAGCATTGATGGCCCTGGAAGTACCCAATTATGTCAGATCAAAATTGAGACAATGTGTTGTTCCGGGTCATCCGGCATCGCGTACGTTCAATGTCACAGATCCTGACTTGTTGGATATGATCATTGCACATTACGAAGAATACAGAGAGATCATTCAACGGAGCGTATTTCCAACGGAGTTGAAACAGCACAAGGGTATTCATCACGAAATTTTGGCGTAGTGTTTCGATATGTATTTTGGCCGGAGGGTATTGCCCAGGCATTAAACACGGAGGTTTTTCGATGTCATTTTCAACTTCAGGTGGTGACCAGCCTAGAAGATTTTTTCCTCATGGAGGAAAGTTTGCACCAGTTGCAGGCGCGTGACATCGTGATAGAACTGGTGATACGCGCCTCCCAAAAAGAGGGATCTATTTATATTACCAATGCACTGTTGCGATTGGCATCGGGTGGCGCCAGGGTGTATTGGCACATTCAGCCCATTCTTTCTCCAGAAACAGAGCGTTTTTTTATCCTTGACAAACAGGCGCTGTGGAGTACCTTTGAACTTAAGGAGTCTGGAGAAACCGGTATTGTTTACCACGTACTCCAAAAAAACAAGCAGTTTGAAGATATCTGCACGGTATCTGAAAAGGTTGCCATCAACCGCGGAAAAATCGAGATCGCCTTTCATTCGTCAAGAGATTATGTCCCGGTTGGCGAATGGGTTGAGTTGGCTTGGGATGTGAAAAATGCTGATTTTGTGGTGCTTGATCCAGATTACGGGGAGGTTGCACCGCAAGATAAATATGAACGAGTCGTCGAAGAAGACACGCTCTTTAGAATCACCGCCAGAAACAAATCTACACAAGAAAGCAAGTCCATTTTTATAAAATCAATACCCAATCAGGCGATTATTTTTGAGGTATTCGCCTACGAGTCAGACATAGATACGTTCATTCCCGTCAGAAGCCCGAAGGGTTTTGACGGCTATTTCGCCGCTTACCAAGGACAACAAATTAGGCTTACTTGGAATGCTGGTACGGTGGGTAAATTGCGGGAAATTACAGCGGGGGA
>JBIPOY010000321.1:0-4233 GCA_044378705.1 Saprospiraceae bacterium | reverse complement strand
CATGCCGGAGAAGATGCCGACTTTGGAGAATTTGCTGACGCCCGTGATGAATACGAGTTCTAGGAACTGGTCACAATCTTTTAAAACGGTGTAGAATTCCTTGAGGATTTCGCGATTTTCGTATGCTTTTTCGATGTTTTTCCCCAAGTAGTGAATGATGGGCGCGTCGTATTCGTCGATCAATACCACCACTTTTTTCTCTGTGGCCAGCGACTGAATAAGGTGGGTAAACTTATTGCTGATGCTTCCCTCGAAAGGAGGTAAAAGGTGTTCTTGTATAAGTTTATCAAGAAGGTAGTGCAACGCTTTTGGAAGCCCGCTTTCGACAAACCCGATGCTGGTGAGTGAAATTCTGATCACGGGATTTTTTCTGTTCCAGTCCCACTTATCTTCGATCCACAGTCCTGCAAACAGTTCGCGGCTGCCGTTGTACAGTTCATGGAGCACGGCGATGGTGATGGATTTTCCGAATCTGCGTGGACGGGCGAGGAAATACGCCCCAGGATTCTGGGTAATTTGGTGAATATACGCCGTTTTATCCACGTATTTAAACCCGTTTTCGATGATTTTTCGAAAATCTTGAAGTCCGATTGGCAATTTCTTCCCCATAGCTGCTGACAGAGTTGGTTGTTGAACAAAGGTAACGACTATTTGAGAGATCGGTTGGGGATTGAGGACAAACGCATTTTACTTCAATAGTCGTAGGCCCTCGGTCTATTAACCGGGCATTTTTCCAAACCGGTCTTTCATAAGTTTGCTAAAATAGTCGGGAGTTTTCATTCCTACCGCGTAGCAGACTTCCGAAATTGTTTTGAATCCTTTTGATTCTAGCAGGCGCCTGGCCTCGTTGAGACGCACTTCCGTAAGGTACTGGTTGGGTCTCATGCCTGTATGGGCCACGGTTTTATTGTACAGGCTTCGTCTTGAAATTTTCAGGTTTTCGGCGAGGTTATCCAGTGAAAAATCTGGGTTGCTGATATTCTCTAACACGATCATTTCGAGGTGTTTCAGCCACGTTGGGTCAAAATTTGAATCTATGTCGGCAATATCGGTTTGAGCCTGCACGATTTTACGCGTATCGTAGCGGCCGATCAGGTTTTTCAGTCGAGTAGTCAGTTCCTCCTCTAAAAAAGGCTTGGTAAGGTAGTCATCTACGCCCATTGTCAGGGCTGCCAGGCGGTCGGGCGTATCTACGCGGGCAGTGAGCATAATAAAGGGGAGGTCGAGAAAGCGATCCCGAACGGATTTCAGGAGTTGGAATCCATCCATTTCCGGCATCATGACATCGGAGAGTACCATGTCCACCGGATTTTTTTCCAGGATATGCAGTGCTTTTTTGCCGTTATCAGCAACAAGCAGGTTGTATTCGCTGCTTAGGATACTTTGTATATAGTCGGACATGTCCTTGTCGTCTTCCACGAGGAGCAGGGTTCTTTTTTTCGGGTTACGCGTTGTAGGTGCTATCGCAGCGCTTGCTGTGTCCTGATAGAACGTATCGCTGATTGAGTCGTTGGGTTGGATTTCGGTAACAATTTTTTGCGGGCACCAGAGGGTAAACTTGCTACCTTCATCGAGGGTGCTTTCCACCGCTATATCGCCACCAAACAGGCGTATATATTCCCGGCACAATGACAGACCGATACCGGCTCCGCCTTGTAAATTAGAGGCCGGGTTGCGCGATTGGTAGTACCGATCAAAAATATACGGTAGGTCATCGGGGTGAATCCCGCTGCCCGTATCTTCGACAGAAATCACCAAGTCGCTGCTGTATATATCCACCGTGAGGGTAACTCTTCCACCGCCGGGTGTAAATTTGAGTGCATTATTCAGGAGGTTATTGATGATTTTCTCCCATTTTTGGGTGTCCAACAGGAGTATTACATCCGTAGAAATGTTATAGATCAAATTCAGGTGTACGCCCCGGTATTCTGCGTAGGGAGAAAAGACCGTCAGTATGCGCGTCAGAAACTGGTGTAGCCACAATGGTTTCTCATTCACGGCAAGTTTATTGGCGTCCATTCTGGACAAGTCGAGGAGTTCATCTACCAGGTTGAGCAGTTTCGAGGCATTTCTCAGGATGGTTTGGATGTACTCACGGGCTTTTTCTTTAGAAAGGTCTGTTTTTTGTAGGCTTTCACTCGGCCCGAGGATGAGTGTCAGTGGTGTACGGAGTTCGTGGGTGATGTTGGCAAAGAACCTTGATTTTACTTCATCGAGTGATCTTAATTCATGGGCCTGGAGTTCGATGACTGCTTTGTCGGTTTCAATTTGTCGGGTCCGTTCCGTTACCTTTTGTTCGAGTTGAAGGTTGGTGGCGCGCAGTTTCTGTGCTTTCCAGTGTCCGATACCCCATGCGATACCCAGTAAAAGTACAACCATCAGGGTAAGAAACGGCCATCGGAGATAGAAGGGTTTTGAAACTACAATGGGAATAAACAGCTCGTTTTCAGACCAGACATTTCCCTGCAAGATGTACCGGATGTGGAGTTTTTGTTCGCCGTAGGGCAGGTTGTAGAGTCGGATATTGGGAGACTGCTGTTGTACCCAATTGTCGCTGTAACCGTCTAGTTTCCACGAGTATTTGATTGGATTGACATCTTCATACACGAGGGGCGACACCTTGATGTCGAGATAATCATCTTCGGGCATGACCAAGATCGGCCGCCCGGCCTCTATTTCCATGAGGTGGTTTAAATATCCACCGCTTTTGATTTGGAAGGTGCGTGCTTCCATCAACCGGAGCGAGTGCGTGTGTTGTACTTCGGCCGGTGAAATGTCTTTCGGATAGAAAACGGTAATACCGTTGATGCCGCCTAGGAACAGCTGACCGTCGGCCGATTGAAAGTGTGAAAAGCTGTTGAATTCGTCGTCTGCGATACCGTTTCGTTTGAAGAAAACCTGAATACGGCCAGATTCCTTGTGTAACCGCATCAGGCCATAATTACTTGGCAGCCACAAATATCCCAGATGGTCGTCATAAACGGCGTGTATGTCATTGTTGGACAACCCATCTGAGGTTGTATATTTTCGAATAATGCCTGCTTCGGCCGACCATTTAATCAGGCCGCCACCTCTGGTTGCCAACCAGAAAACATCTCCCTTGTCTTCTGCAAGATGGGCGATTTGTTCGTACTGCACAAGGTCTCCCGGGGGCAGATAATGCGCCAGGGTATGCCCATGTTCGTCAATCAAGTACAGCCCATTCGTTGTACAGGCCCAGATACCTTTTTTGTTTTGGTATAGGTAAGATATGCCTACATCCTTGAGTGGTAGTGGTTCGATCGAGCGGTTGACGGTGTTGATTTTGAACAATCCGTTTGACGTGCCGACAAGTATTCTAGTAGGGCACTTCAGAAAATTATTTATGTCGGGTTTGTGTTCGAAAGGAAACCAAGTGGCTGGTTTTCCGGGTTCAATACGGGCGATTATTCCGCCATGACCGCCAACCCATAATCCGTTTTGGTCAGACAAAAAGCAGAGGCCCTGCCCTTTGATAATATCGAATGCCGAGACGGTCAGGTGATCGAGGTTGATACGGCAGTCGCCCTTGTAGCTGTTTACATACAGCAGGTTATCAACTTGGATCATCCCGCGGATGCTTCGATCAAGACTTTCGTCGCTCAGAAATGTTTGAAAACCGGTAAATTGGTTGACTATCAGGTGAATAATCTTGTTGTTGGTAGCTGTCCAGATCCCCCCTTCTTGGTCAAAGAAAAAGGTCCTGGACGAACTGATTCCGGGAAACTCCCGGCTGAAGTTGATCATCCCACTGCCATCGCTTCGACCTACGAACAAATCGGATAGGGGAGGCTGTACGTTCCAACAATACCCGTATCGGAGTGGTGATAGAACAGACTTAGTGTTGATGGTTTCGTTGATCCACGGGAACAATGGCAAGTCATTGGTGTGATAGACCAACATCTTATCGTGCTCTACCGTCAATTGTTGATAGAGGTTGTTTTTGTCAGTACTAGCCGACCATAGGTTCAGTTGATCATCTACCCAGATGTGCCCTTTGTATGGTACACTATAGAGCTTTTCTCCCACGCTATTTTCAAGAGAAACAATCTTTGATGCTGTTATAACACTCCAAACCCCCAACTTTGAAGGCCACCAATAGTCACATGGCTTTGTTTTCTGAATGGGTTTGTACACTACGTTCCAAGCTCCATCGTATAGATAGCCTATGTTCGGCGTTCCCACCCATATTTTTCCGCGGATATTGTGGAGGAC
>JBIPOY010000320.1:0-4234 GCA_044378705.1 Saprospiraceae bacterium | reverse complement strand
CCCCAGCACCCGTACCATTGATAATTTTATTCTTGCCTACCGTAAATATTTTGAGGAAGACGCCAAGTTGCCCCGCTTCTTTCATTCGATTCGCGGTGTTGGCTACAAATTCACGTTATGAACACCCGATACCTTAATGCTGGCGTGATATGAGCAATTTACAACATTTGTTGGGCCATTATGCCGATCATCCCTCGGTGAAAGACATTCTCCTAAACCTCAAAAATACCCCGGATCGGGTACGGCTCCAAATCGGAGGACTGACCGGGGCGCAGGAGTCTTTTGCCATTGCGGCAACCGCCATGGGCCAAAAATCAGAGGCAGGTGTGCTACAGGTGCTGGTTGCCAATGCCAAAGAGGAAGCAGCATATCGGCACAATGACTTGGAGGGTATTATGGGCCGGGAAGCCGTTTACTTCTTTCCCGATTCATTCAAACGCCCCGCTTTTTTTGACGACTTAAATCAAACACAGATTTTACAGCGATCTGAGACGATCAGTAAAATTGCTGTGCCGGGTCTCCCACCCTCTGTGGTCGTTACCTACCCGGAAGCATTGTTTGAAAAGGTCGTGAAACCGGAGATACTACAAAAAAGCCGTATTGAAGTAAAAAAAGGCGAGCGCTTGGATGTTGATTTTATGATCCAAGTACTCGTAGAATACGGTTTCGAACGTGCCGATTTTGTGTACGAACCCGGCCAATTTAGTATCCGTGGGGGTATTATTGATTTGTTTTCCTTTGGCAATGACCTCCCATACCGCATAGAACTGTTTGACGATGAGGTAGAAACCTTGCGTACGTTTGATCCAATTTCACAGTTGAGTCAACAAAACCTCAACAGTCTGAGCATTGTGCCCAACCTGAATACACGTTTTCGGCAGGATCAGAAAGTGTCACTGCTGCAAGTATTGCCCGCCAATACCGTCATTTGGGTAAAAGATATCCAGTTTTTGGTAGATAGGTTGCAATACTGTTTTGAACGGGCAGAGCATTTTGCCGCCAAAGTGTCTGCCTTGGATTCGGCAGAATTGCGGGAGATATTTCGAGATAGGGCTTTCCTTTTTCCATCTGACGTGTTGGAAAGCCTCGCTTTTCACCCTGTTCTGTTTCTGGAGGGGAAAATAGTAACCTTGAAAAAAAATTTTCCAGCCCTTTTTTAACGCTTCCCACCGATCACTTCACGGCGCCTGCTTAGGCGTGGTTCGTTCCTACCTTTGCTGTAACCATGGAAAAAACATTGCTCAAACTCGCAAGGCTACACGGGAAACCGGAAATATTTTATTCCATCCAAGGGGAAGGGCGCAGTGTGGGTATCCCCTCTGTTTTTGTACGTACAGCACTCTGTAACCTACACTGTATCTGGTGTGATACCGATTACACCTGGAATTGGAAAGGTACGCGCTTCAAGCACGAAAACGATGCCAACCCAGGCTACCAAAAATTTGATAAAAATCATTGGATAGAAGCCTGTGTGGTGGAGGAAGTGGCCGAAACGGTGGCGTCTTTTCAATGCAACAACATCATCCTGACAGGCGGTGAACCAATGCTGCAACAACCCGTCCTACTTGAACTTATACAATGCTTGCGCGCAAAATCACCCCTTTTTACCTTTGAGGTTGAAACCAATGGCACCATGAAGCCATCTCCGGCTTTGGATAATGTGATCAACCAATACAATGTTTCACCAAAATTGGAGAACAGCAACAACCCTCGAAAACTTCGAGAAAAACCTGCTGCCTTGCGTTTTTTTGCGTCTAGCCCCAAAGCCAATTTTAAGTTTGTCATGGCCGAAAAAACTGATCTTGAGGAGGTGCTGGCAATGCTCCAACAGTATGCCATTGCACCTGAAAAAGTGTGGCTGATGCCGGAAGGGACAACGGCAGCAGCACTCGCCGCACGGCGGGAAACATTGGTGGAAATATGCAAACAATACGGGTTTCGCTATTCCGATCGGTTACACGTTCAAATTTGGGGCAGTAAAAAAGGCGTGTAATGCCGATGCATTGGAACCGCTCAAACATACCCGATCGCTTCGATTTGCTTTCAATTCGCCAACCATTACATTTTTTTCCTATTTTTGCAAGCTGTTCAACCCTTGGCCCATCCATTTTACGCAAACATCAATCATGTCGACTCAACTAACACAGTTCAAACAAAAAGCCGGTAGTTTTGCCCGTCGTACCCTCTGGGTAGCCTTGATCGCGTTGATCGCCACGGGCACAGGGTACTACATTTATCGCACCTATACGGTCAGTGAAGGCTCCCGAAGCGGTACATTGTTTAAAATATCGAGGAGGGGGTATGTTTTCAAAACGTATGAAGGCCAATTACACCTCGCCGGCAGTATGATGATGACCCCACAGAGTACTTGGGATTTTTCTGCAAAAGACGCCTCCGTTTATTCTGAATTACAGAAGTATGAAGGTAAAAACGTAAAATGCTACTACCGAGAAAAAGTGGATGCATTCCCCTGGCAGGGCGATACGGATTACATCGTTTATCGAGTTGAAATGGTACAGTAAGACCGCCTTTTGATTGGGGCTAATAGCCCTCTGTGCGTTGTCGTTCGTCGTACAAACGAGCCTTTTTTGTAAAAGCTCAACCACTCCAACGGTGCAGTAGTGATTTAGCGGCACCGGTTTTTTACCTTTGTGACAAGAAAATAAAAAAATAGATTCTCATGAAAAAAATCATGCTCCCATTGTTTGCTGCTTTGTTTTTCGCGGCCTGCCAAAATTCTACACCGGCTCCTACTGCTGACACCCAAGATATGCCCGCAGCAGTAAAAATTGAACCAGCACAAATCCAAGAAGCCAGTGCTAAAGCAACCATCGCGCTTCAAAACATGGACAATCTCCAAAAAGAGATCAACGCAGCCTACACCACGACCAACGAATCGCAAAAATCACAACTAGACGCCGTCAGATCAGAGTTAAACGATGTCATGACAAAGCAAGAAACGATGATTAAAGGCCTTAAAATGGCCACCGATGTTGGTAGTGCCGAAAGTGATGGCGCCGTACCAACCCCCGGTGTATTGCAGGATTATATCCAATCGGCTACCAGCTACGACAAGCTCGTGGAAGAGATGCGTGGCCGTATTGAGTCCATAAAAAGCGGCAAACCTGCCAATCAATAATTCGTTGTTCGGTTTACAAGCAGACAACGGCCACTATTGGCTGATCTATTCTTTTTTGTCTCAGACGCAATCCCTTCCGTTATTTCGTTTTTTGATTGCCGCCGATGCCCAACAACGTGAGCCACTCCGACTGTGATCAGGGTGGCTCACGCTTTTTTCCTGCAACGTCCCAAACTTTTATTACACCATGGATATTACCCAACAAGGTTATGTACACACCGATATTACGCCAAACGGGGTGGCGCATATTGTATTTTACCACCCCCTCCACAACAGCCTCCCCAGCCGATTGCTCCGTCAATTGACCATGGCCTTTGAGGACGCAGGCAGTAACCCTACCGTAAAAATATTGGTGCTCCGCAGCGCCGAACACAAGACCTTCTGTGCTGGAGCAAGTTTCGATGAACTCGCCGATATTCAGGATTTTGAAACGGGCCATACCTTTTTCTCCGGTTTTGGACAGGTGATCAACGCCATGCGCCGGTGTGGCAAAATTGTTATAGGAAGGGTGCATGGAAAAGCCGTTGGTGGAGGGGTTGGCTTGGCGTCGGCTACTGATCTATGTCTGGCGACACAGTTTGCTACTTTTCGCCTCAGTGAGCTGGCCGTGGGATTTGGACCATTTGTGATTGGCCCGGCTGTAGAGCGAAAAGTGGGTGCGCCAGCTTTCAGCCAATTGGCCCTCACGCCCGAAGAGTGGCGCACCGCCGATTGGGGGAAAACAAAAAATCTCTACCAGGAAGTCTTCGAAACGCCGGAACAAATGGATGCTTACCTCCTGTTTTTGAGCGAAAAATTGTGCGCATATAGCCCGGAGGCATTGTCAGCACTCAAGCAGGTATTTTGGCAGGGAACCGAACACTGGGACACGCTACTGTCTGAACGAGCCGCCATCAGCGGGCGACTCGCCTTGTCAGCGTACTCAAAAAATGCTATTGAGGCGTTTAAAAAAGGATGAGTCAAGGGGCTACATTAGCCCATCATTCCGACAAATTCATCAAATAAATACCGTGCATCGTGTGGTCCTGGACTGGCCTCCGGGTGGTATTGGACACTGAAAGCCGGGTAGTTTTTCAAGCGAATCCCTTCAATGGT
>JBIPOY010000050.1:0-12313 GCA_044378705.1 Saprospiraceae bacterium | reverse complement strand
TGTTGACCGGTGCGGGAATATCCGCTGAAAGTGGCATTGGTACCTTTCGAGACAGCAACGGACTTTGGGAAAACCATCGTATCGAAGATGTTGCAACGCCCCAGGGTTGGATCAATAATCCTGCGTTGGTGTTACAATTTTACAACCAACGGCGCGCGCAATTACTCACCGTAGCACCCAATTCCGGGCATTTCGAAATTGCCGGTTTGGAAAAAGATTTCGACGTGACGGTGATTACACAAAATGTTGACGACCTGCACGAGCGCGCTGGGAGTACACAGGTATTACATCTCCATGGAGAACTGCGCAAAGTGCGTTCGACTGACGATGAAAACCTTGTATATCATTGGGATAAAGATTTGACTTTAAATGATTTGTGTGAGAACGGCTTCCCTTTGAGGCCACACATCGTGTGGTTTGGGGAAGCCGTTCCTATGCTCGAGGAGGCTGCGGTTGTTGCCGAAAAAGCCGATTGTTTTATGATCATTGGCACCTCTTTACAAGTATATCCTGCCGCAGGGCTGATGCGGTATGCGCCGCCTGATATCCCTTTTGTTTGCGTAGATCCAAGACCACAGGTCTCCGGTGAATTGGCACGGCTGCGTCGCTTGACCGTTGTGGCCGAGCCGGCCACAACCGGGGTTAGAAAAGCGTGTGAAGCCATGCGCTCTACCATGGGTATAAAAAGCGCACAACCCCGTCTCTAGCCATGCAAATACGAGCACGGTTGACATTACTGTTTTTTTTGTTGGCCGCGGGCATACTTGCTGCGGTACTGTTTGCCGTGTACTGGCTATTTAAAATCAATACGGAAGAGGCTTTTTACAAAAGTTTGTCTTCAAAAGTAGAACTTACGGTACAAACCGTTCTCTCCAAGGAGGCAACGTTGATGCCACTCCCCAATGACTGGTTGGCACCCGAAGGAGATACACTTCCATATTCCGAAAACGTCAGTATTTTTGACAATTCTTACCATCGAGTTTTTACGTTACTACGTGAATCTGTTCCAATTTCAGCCAAAAACTTACAAGAGATTTATCAAAAAGAGGAGGTGCGTTTTAAACATTTTAATCTCCACGCACTGGGCGTAAAAGTAAACACCCCATTGACACAATACGTCGTTGTTGCAGAAGGATATTGCGATCCGTCAGCGATCCGAAAACTACGCAACATATTGATTTTCAGCTTTTTTATGGGAATTTTTTTGGTTACATTCACTGGTTGGTTTTATGCCGGAAAAGCACTCCAACCCATGTCTGCCATCGTTCATGCGGTAGAAAGAATACAACCAAGCGACCTCAGTAAACGGGTAGAAGCCGGTAATAGTCGAGACGAACTTGCGCACTTGACAGAAACCTTCAATAACCTGCTGGACCGGGTTGAACAGGCTTTTCAAATGCAAAAAATGTTTGTTTCCAATCTCTCTCATGAGCTAAAAAACCCACTAACCGCCATCAGGGCCCAATTAGATGTAGTCCTTCAACGTGAACGCAGCAATGAAGTGTACCGCAATGCCTTGCAAAGTGTACTAGAAGACATCAAAGACTTGAGCGAAATGGAGCAAAAATTGCTTTACTTGGCCAGGGTGTACAATTCCCCCCAAACAATTCTATTTACCCCAATACGTCTGGACGAATTGTTGTGGCAAACAATGGAACAATTTCAAAAACAATATCCCAATTATCGGGCGAGTATTGAATGTAGCGAAATGCCCACATCGGGTGATGGGCTTGTCGTATCCGCCAATGAGCCGTTGTTGCGTCTCTCTCTCCTCAACCTCATGAACAATGCTTGCAAATATTCACCCGATCATGCTGTATTGGTTCGCGCCATCTTTCAACCCGACCGTAAACATATCATTGCGGTGTGCGACAATGGACCAGGCATACCCGATGCAGAAAAGGTGCTCATTTTTGAGCCCTTTTATCGAAGTCCCCGCCACCTTAAAGTTAAAGGAACAGGGATTGGACTTTCACTCGTGAAACGGATTTTAGACCTTCACAATATTCAGCTTGATGTTGAAAATACACCGAGCGGTGGCGCTGTTTTTCGACTTCTTTTTCCATAAGAACTGTACCTTTCGCCATTGACATAATTTAATGTAAAGAATAAGATGGCGCGCTATTTGGACCCAAAAGGTCACTTTTTCGTCTCGAATGCGACCAACGCAGTCATCAGTCTTTTTTAGCATCAACCACCCTAAGATATACCGTAACTTTTATGAAGCAAAAATTACACAAACTATTGGCCTTCTTGGTTGTTTTTTCAAACGCTTGTCAAGCGCAACAACCCACCATGACTGTGTCGTTGGGCAACGGCAAAGTTGCGATATTAATGGATAGTATGGCCGCTTCCAACGCTATTGTATTCGATCAGCGCAGTATCTTTTTTGATGAAATCACGGTCGGAGAAATGTCGATACAAATGAAAAAAACGTTCGACGCAGGGGTTAAAAGGGAGGAAGTACTGGCTGAATATCTTCAGTATTTGAAAAAAGACGTGGTTGGTTTTGATGCCGGAGAAGTGAAATTTATGAAAAGCGTCCTTGAGAAAATGTTCAAGACCGTTCAAACGGTTCATACCGATATTTTTCCGGACACCCTGAAATTGATCAAAACAAGTGGGCGACATTACGGGGATGGTGTTTGGTACACCCGGGAAAATTGTATTATCATTCCAGCAAACGAACTTTCCTCCAGCAAGTCAAACCCCTTTACGACGACCATGTACCATGAGTTGTTTCACGTGTACTCCAGACTTCATCCCAAAAAAAGCAAGGCATTGTACCAGCTGATTGGTTTCGAGTCCATTGGATATGAAAACCTACACCTGCCGGCTGGTTTGGCGGAGCGGGTCCTGTTTAACCCGGATGGCGTTGATTTTGCCCAGAAAATCACGCTTGTTCAGCAAGATACGTCAACCATACAGGCCGTACCCATCATTTACAGCAACCATGTTGGATACAAACCAGGCAATAAAGAATTCTTTGGATATTTAAAATTCAACCTTTTCCAAATCGAAAAAGGGCCCAATGGGGGGTGGCATGTTTTGGTACAGCCTGATGGTTACAGCAGTACCATCAGCATGGATACACAACCTGATTTTTTCAAACAAATACGGGATAATACCGGGTATATTATTCACCCTGACGAGGTGCTGGCCGATAATTTTTCTTTCATCATGCAAGAACTCAATGGTGCAAAAGTTTCAATGCAATTTTCACCCGCCGGAAAGCAATTGTTGAAAGATATCTATACAATTCTTAAGCAATAAGTGGTTGCCAATTGGGCATTACCCCAGTGCACGTTTGTATGTTTCTAAACAACGCTGTCTCGCAAAAGCGTGATCAACCATGGGGGATGCATACAAGTTTGTTCCAAACTCCCGTACCCACCGCTTGATATATTTAAAGTCAGGATCAAATTTCTTGACTTGTTCCGTTGGATTAAAGATACGAAAATACGGCGCGGCGTCGGTACCACACCCTGCCGCCCATTGCCAACCGCCCGAGTTACTGGCCAAATCATAATCCAGCAGTTTTTGAGCAAAATAAGCCTCTCCCAACCGCCAATCCAACAGCAAGTGCTTGGTGAAAAAACTGGCTACAATCATACGCACCCGGTTGTGCATGTAGCCCGTGGCGTTGAGTTGTCGCATACCTGCATCCACGATGGGGTATCCTGTTTTCCCGGCACACCATCGTGCAAAATCATCCGGTGCATTGCGCCATTCTACCATCTCATATTTTGCTCGAAAAGGGTGGGTTACAACGTGTGGAAAGTGGGCTAGAATTTGACTGTAGAAATCCCGCCAAATCAACTCACTCAAAAAAGTAGGATTGAGGACCAGCGCATGCCGAGCTTTCTCACGTATGCTGATGGTGCCAAAACGAAAGTGAATTCCCAGCCGGGAGGTGCCTTCAATACCGGGAAAATTTCGGGTCTTATCATAGTTTTTGATGACGCTTCGGGCTACTATCAACGACGGAAATTCAATACCTGAGGGCTCGAATCCCATTTCGTCCAAAGACGGTATGGCCCCTACCCTACCGTGAGAAACAGCATCTAAATTATTGGTTAATAATAAATTATGAAAATATTTTTCCGTAGGGTATGGTGATAAATAATAAGATATTTGTTCTTCAATACCCGTTTCTGTGGTCAGGTTTGTCGTACGCGAGTACAGTTTTGTCTTCCATTTATTGCTGTAGGGCGTAAAAACTGTGTACGGAGTAGCATCTGACTTTAATACCTCATCCTTTTCAAATACTACGTGGTCTTTGAATGTAAACAAAGGAATATCGAACGATGCTAAGGTATTTGAAACCACCCCTTCCCGGGCTATCGCGTATGGCTCGTAGTCTCGGTTGGTATATACCGCGGAAACAGAAAAATCACGCAACAATTCAGGCCAGACCAGCTCAGGTTTCCCATAGCGCACCAGCAGCGTACTGCCCAATGCCTCCAGTTGGCGTTTCAATTCCACCAAAGTCTGATGGATAAACTGCACACGGGCATCTTTCTTTTCCGTCAGATCATCCAGAATATTGCGATCGAAAATAAACAGCGGCAATACCGATTGCCCACTTTTTAGGGCTTGGTACAAGCCGGCATTGTCTGAAAGTCGTAGATCACGTCGAAACCAAAAGATGGTAATGGGCTTCAAAATATCAAAAATTTGTGGTGAATATTAACCGAATGAACAAATAATAAAGGTGGGTACGCAAGGGTTTCTGTACTGATGGCTACCGATCACAGGGGAGGCAAGCCATCGCTACCTTTCTTTCCCTCGTATTCCGATACCCCCCAAGTTTGGCTGCCCTCCGCCCGAATTTTGTGTAGTTTCCTTGATGTTTCCGTCCATAAATCGCCATCCCACCGCCAGTCTGATACCGCCAAATGGCTGTGGATAGTTGGCTGTTTGGTAAAAAACCTGTGTATTGTCCCACCAAGTAGAGCAGTTTTCATAGCGTACGGAAAAACGAAACGACTGTACCTTAAAAGCCAAAAAAACATCCGCCCATGGATATGGTTTTTGTGTAACACTGTCCTGCAGATAAAAATGGCCAATCAATGGATTATAGCTTTCCGGTTGGAAAGAACTGTTTATCCTGAAATCAACACCCACGGTGAGCAGCAGGCGTTTTTTAAATAATGCACCGGTTGCGTACAAACTGTTTTTAGAAAACCATTGGGGAAGTCGAAAAATATCCGTCCGATTGGCTTGCTGTAAGGCGATGGTGTTGTCAAAGTGGAACCACCCAAATTTTAGTTGTTCCTTCACAACCAACTGTAACACCTGTAAAGGAGTAGTTGTTTGCACGGGTTGACTCATTTGGTTGAAGAAAACAAAATTGTTGAGCAGTGTTGTACGTGCGGTGGCCTCCAGCCCGATTACAGGCAACGAATACGTAATTGAAAGTGCATTTTCGACAGGCTTTTTGAATGTATTCTCCCAAATTGCTCGTTTGCTCAGGAAAAGACGTTGTTGGAGCAACGTAGAGGGCCTTCGTTGGCTGAGAAGGCTGGCCTGTAGTTGTCCGGCTTTACCCAACCCTAGGGTGAGAAAACCCTGTAATTGGTATTCGCCAATATTATCAAGCAATCCAAGGGCTGATTTGGCAGAAAAAACAAAACGATCAGACGGTCGTAAATTCAGTTCGGCGGTTAAAAACAAATTAGAGATCGAATAGGCATTGGGTTCCTGGAACAGTCGAATATACGAATGTGCCAAACCCAACGCCAGGAGATCAGAGGGAATACCTGCCTTTTTCACTTTAAAGGTGTTCAAGGTGAAGGTGTTGTCGATCCTGTTTTCCTTAAAAATACTTCGAATACCGCGATTGTCTACTAGAAAATTATTGAAATAAGAGGTATCGTTTCTGAGGCCGTAAACAGTATCTCCATCGGAAAACTTGTATTGTTTTTGCCCCCAAGCCAGTGAATGGGTTGCGCGCAGGGCCCGTTTTCCTATCCTTTCTCCACCCGTGAATCGGTAGTGTTGTGTCAGTTGTACACCCTGCTCGTCATAACGAGTATAGGCGCGTTCTTCGGGTAAGCGGATGGCCGCCGCCAGAGGTCCCTGAAACTGATTCCCGGTAAAAACGTCATCGGAAACAATTCCCCCGTTTTCCTCTTGTCGCAACACATTTTTAGTAAAAATCAGGAACCCATCATAATACTTGCCCCGTGACAACCACAACCCTCCCGCCAAGGCATTGTGCTTATCGCGCTGATAATTGTACTGCCCTGCGTTGTTGATGGATCGGTAATCGAGAGAAACATTGAGCCCACCCTCAAAAGTACGGGCAAATTTTGCGTTCAGCAGGGATTCTAAATTGTTCTTCCCTTGGGAAAAAAACGCATCACTGAAAGAACGATTGTTTCTGTAAAATCTCAAGTCATCCGGCTTCAACGTGTACAGGTCAAAAACATGAATCCCATTGTTAAACCCGCGGGAAGGAGCAACTTCATACAGCATCGGACGTGCTGAGCTGCCAATATTTCCCAATGTTCCGAAGTCTATCAACGATCGCCGTGCCGGGTTATACATTCTAAATTCAGAATCGGGCAATGTATCTGCTACCACCTCGCTTTTTTCCGGGTTTTGAGCATGGGTAAAAATCAGCGGTTCCGCCTGAATAGCAAGGTTACTACCTGTTTGAGAAGCCGGACTGGGCGCAATAGGCGTAGTTGGATCCGGCTGGTTTTGTGCCCCCAAATGGCGAGACAATAAGAGTACAATGACCAATACCCCAAAGCGCGGCCCTCGAGCAGTGGTTGAGTAAATTTGATAAAAGAGCGTCTGGTCAAACATGCGCTGCCGTAACGAAAAAAAACAAGCGAACGATGCCTGATTGCAGTGACAAACGTTCGCTCTGAAAAAAATAAAATTGAATGGAATTACTTACTGAATCAGTTTTGGGTTCATACCCATATTGGAAAATCCGCCATCGTGAAATAGATTCTGCATCGTTACAAAACGGGTAAGATCGCTGAACAAAGCCACGCAATAGTTGGCGCAGTCCTCCGCGGGAGCATTGCCCAAGGGAGACATTTTATCTGCATAATCAAAGAAGTCTAGGAATCCTTTCACCCCTTTTCCTGCGGTCGTCATGGTGGGCGACTGACTGATGGTGTTGACTCGGACTTTTTTTGCATTTCCGTAATGATACCCAAAGCTACGGGCAAAAGATTCGAGCAGGGCTTTTGATTCTGCCATTTCGGAGTAATCGGGAAAAACACGTTGTGCAGCGATGTAGGTAAGACCCACGACGCTGCCCCAATCGCTGATGGCATCCAACTTCCACATCGTTTGCATCATCTTGTGAAAAGAGATAGCGCTCACGTCAAAGGTTTTGTGCATCCACTCATAGTTGAGGTCCGTGTAATCTTTTCCCTTTCGAACATTGACAGACATACCGATGGAGTGGAGCACGAAGTCAATCTTTCCGCCAAAATGTTCCATACTTTTTTGGAACAAATTTTCCATGTCTTCCACGGAAGTAGCATCGGCACCAATGACGGGTGCATTGCATTTTTCAGCCAAAACATTTATTTCGCCCATGCGCATGGCCACCGGTGCGTTGGTCAGCACTATTTGTGCGCCTTCTTCCACGCAACGTTCTGCTACTTTCCAAGCGATACTTTGGCTGTCAAGCGCGCCAAAAATGATTCCTTTTTTTCCAGCGAGAAAATTTCCCATAAAAAATTGAGTGCGCCAAAACCCCAGTTTCAGCCGATTTATATGATTGTTATGGCTCAACAGTGAAATAACAAACGGAAACTGGGGTCTCCCTTTGCCCATTGGTTCGGGTGCAAAGATAGCCACTACAATGCCATGAATGCGTGTTTTGTCCAATCATTTCATTTGTTCTAAATCCAACCGTGCCTGTTCCGGTTTACCCAGTTTCAGATACACCGCTGCCCGGGTTTGGTGGGCACGATTGTCGTTGGGGTTAAGTTTTAACGCCTGATTGACGTCTGAAAGTGCTGCTTCCAAGCTGCCGGATTGCAAATACGCATTGGCACGATTAACGAGAATCATGGGCTTGAGGTCCGCAGCACAGATTCGGAGTGCGGCCGAGTTATCCGCAATAGATGCTTCTAATTGGTTACGGTAGTAATACATCAAACCCCGATTGACCAATGCTTCCACATAAGAAGGATTCAGATCAATCGCCTTGGAATAATCTTGCAGGGCATTGTCAGCCTGCTGTGTTTTTTCAAAACAGAAAGCCCTGAAATACCAGGTTTCGGCCGATTTTGGTTCTAAATCAAGGCTTTTGCTGAGATCCGGTACTGCCTCTGCAAAACGACTGAGCATGGCGAGGCATTTGCCCCGGTTAAAAAATAACTTTGGCGTTACAATACCCGCCTGAATGGCTTTGGTAAAGTCATCCAATGCTTCCGGAATTTTGTTGACATTTAAGTAAGCCTGACCACGGCCATTGAAGGCTTCCACGTAGGTATTGTCCAGTTGTAGAGCATTGGAATAGTGCTTGATACTGGCTTCAAATTGGCGAGAAAGTAATTCACTGTACCCCAAATTACATTGGCAAAGTGCCGCATCGGGTGTTTTGTCAACGCAATTTTTAAACAGAGCTGTTCCATCCTTCCAAACCCTTGACTGCTGCATTGTTTGTGTGGCAAAGAGCACTGAAATACCCGCCAACAATCCATAGCGCAACAAAGTAGGTTTTATTTTTTCCAACAAAAGCATCAGCAAGTAGAAAATGCCGATACAAGGCAGGTATGCGTAACGGTCATTGCGCATCTCCGCTGTACCCACTGAAACGATTGGAAGCATCAAGCACAACGGAAGGGCATAAAGGGCAAAGCCAAAAACAATTTCACGCTTTTTTCGCCAATTTTGAACTATCCACCAGCCCAGCATAAGCACGGCAGGAAGTGCTAAATAGTAGTCATACCGCCACCCTCCATCGGTTTTGACAAAGGGATAAAAAATACTGTAATGAAAAGGGATCAGTAGTTTAAAGGGGTAAAAAAACAGGGTTTGGCTGATCATAAAAAGCCGGTCAACAGACGTAAAGGAGGCGGTTCCACCGATGGTGTGACCCTCTGCCGTCCGCGTGAGGAAGGTTAGTGCTATCAATCCGACGCTGACCAGCCAAAAAGGCCATTTTTGGGCAATTGTTGAAACGGAAATTTTATCGTTTCGCCACCAGTCTAAGGCCACCAACAGCAGCGGTAAGGTCGCAGCAGCGGATTTTGAAAACCCTGCGACAACAAATGTACCCAGGGCCAACCAGTAATATTTTTTGCCCTTGCCATCCAGAAAAGAGACGAATGCGTGCAGCGCAAGCAGGTAGAAAAAGGAAAACATTAGGGTACTCAAAGCAGACACCCAACCAACCGGTTCAGCCAACATGGGGTGTATGCCAAACATGAGTGCCACAAAAAAAGCAGCCCAAGAGCGGTCTTGAATCCGCAACATCAATCGAAATACCAATACTACATTCAACAAATGAACCAAGAGGCTTACCCCGTGGAAGGCGCTGGCTTTTTCTCCAAACAACTGATATACAATTGTATACACCAAACTTGTTACGGGTACATACATACCGACCAACTGCTCACCAAAAATACCACGTAAACTAGGATGCTTCAGATGCTCGTTGTACCAGATCGATTTGTCGTCGTCGAATGCCACGAATTCATTGGCAAGTGAGCCGTAATACGTTAGAGCGGTTGCCCCCAACAAGAGCAGCAAGGGAAGCCAAGGATGGTCAAAAAAGGAAAAGCCGTTGTTGACATCCGTAGATGAAACGGCCATAGGTTTAGATGGAGAAGGCACCACCACCGGAGTTTTATTTTTTTTAGACATAACAAACAGAGAGGGTGTGCTCAGGAACATACGGCATCTGGTGCGCCATTATTTTTCGGTCTTTTTGGGCGTATTGGGGTCTTCATAGTCAATCTTTCCACCCCACATGCGCATCTGGCCGAGTACCCATTGCTGACGTTTTCGAACCTCTGCGGAAGGGGTTTCCACTTTGTAAATCAATGGATTGGGCAAAACAGAGGCCAATAAAGCTGCTTCCTGTCGATTCAGTTCCTTGGCCGGTTTACTGAAAAAGTACCGGGCTGCTGCCTCTGCGCCATAAATACCATCACCAAATTCAATGCTGTTGAGGTAGGTGGTCATGATGCGTTCCTTGGTCCAAATAGTCTCAATAAGGAAAGTGAAATACACCTCAAAAGCCTTTCTCAACCAGGATCTACTGGGCCAAAGAAACACATTTTTAGCAGTCTGTTGGCTAATGGTACTGGCTCCCCGTTTGCGTTTGTGTGTTTTGTTGTACTTATAGGCCTTTTCGATTGCTTCAAAATCAAATCCTTCGTGTTCCAAGAAATCTTGGTCTTCGGAACAGACTACGGCCAACTGCAAATGAGGCGAAATATTCCTAAAAGAGACCCAATCGTGTTCCAGCCGCACATCGCGTGTTTCATCCCACGACTGTTGCCAGCATCGTTCTACCATGAGGGGTGTAACTGGGACTGGCAGAAAAGCATAAAGCAAGGTGATGCCCAGCGTAATCCCAAAAAACCAAATGGCCAGTTTGGCGATAAAACGCCGGAGATAACGCCCCCATTTCAATTTTCCATTTGCGTCCTGGGGAATACTGCGGTACCATCGGCGAAGGATGTGGGTAAAAATGCTCACAGTTGAAGTTTGAAAATTGTAAGTAATGGGCCGTAAAGTAGCAAATGTAGCACATGATTCACCCGTAACAGCGAAAATTTAGAAACCATTTTTACGCCTTGAGAAATTTTTTACGCACAGCCGCGTTTTTTCCCTGACCTTCGTTTGTAGAGGAGCCATAATCGATTCAACCTAAACCAATGAAGCAACTAAAAAAAGCTGTTCCTTTGAGCAGTGCTTTGGAGCAACTGACTGCCCAAGGCTATCATATCGCCGATGAAACCATTTTTTTTGATCAACCGGCAGCATCCATTCAATCCACTGATTGGCGCTTGGATCTCGTGCAACCAACCCAAGAAGAGGGCCGAAATGCCATGGTTATTGCCGTTTCAAGCCCCAGCCGCAGATTGAAAGTAGTGTTCGTGGAGTACGTCACCACCATAACCGACTTTTGGCCAACGGATTTGTTGCAAAAACTTTTCCCCAAACGCAAACCGTAAGGCCTTTACGTTGTTTTTCGTTGATGCAAAGACAAGCAGAAGCACCTATTCCGTCTCAATACGGACAGTTTACAATGCTCGCATATTCGGACACTGCTCTCGAACACATGCCACACATCGCCATGGTAGCGGCAGGATTTGACCCTACAAAACCTGTACCCGTGCGCATTCATTCTGAATGTATGACCGGTGATGTGTTTGGTTCACGCCGATGCGACTGTGGCGAGCAGTTGGAAGCGTCGCTGCGAATGGTCGGCGAGACCGGTGGCGTGGTCATCTATCTCCGACAAGAAGGGCGCGGAATTGGCCTTATCAACAAACTTAAAGCCTATAACCTTCAGGATCTGGGGCTCAATACAGTAGAAGCCAACACACACCTTGGATTTGATATCGATGCCCGACAGTATGATGACGCCATTGCCATTCTTCAAGATTTAGGCATTGAAACCATTGAAATAATAACGAATAATCCCGCAAAAGTCGCAGCATTGCAGGATTCACCCATTCAGGTATCGCGCAGAATACCCCTCATCATAGCGCCCCACAACGACAGTAGGGACTATCTTGAAGCGAAGCAATATTTGATGGGGCATTTCCTTGATTTGTAAGGAACTTGTGCTTGTTGGATAACTACTTAGATGGTACCAGTGCTTGGACTAACAACACTCATATTAGCGTCTGTTTATGGCTCATCGGTGACCAACTAAGTAGTTATGCCTTTTTTGCTTATAGAACGAGGGTTGCATACCCCTTAAATTCGTGTTTTTCTCCACGTGGACCAGTAAAAGTTACGATATAAACGTACAAACCGGCAGGAGACATGATCCCAACATTTCGAACGCGACCATTCCATGCCTCGGAGGCGTCAGAAGACTCAAACACCTGCTCCCCCCAACGATTCCAAATACTCATATTGAAACTGGTAGCGCCTTCCAGGAAACCTTTGCCCATAAACACATCATTTTTACTATCTGCATTGGGGGTGAAAGCATTGGGCATGTACCAACGTATTTCAGGCCGGATATCCAATACTTTGGTCAAACTATCCTTGCATCCTTCAGGATGGGTGACAATAAGTCGAATTTGTACCGCACCCGTATCGGTAAAGGTGTAGGTTGGGTTTTGTTGTAGGGTTGTGTACCCCGAAC
>JBIPOY010000172.1:0-6606 GCA_044378705.1 Saprospiraceae bacterium | reverse complement strand
CGTGATGGCAGGTGGTTATGTTTTTTACGGTTGGGGTATGATTCTGTCGCAAGCCATCAATGGAGCCGGTGACACCGGCACACCAACTTTGCTGAATTTTATTTTTTTCTGGCTGGTCGAAACGCCCCTGGCTTGGTTGCTGGCCCTCCATTTCAATTGGGGACAATCCGGTGTATATTGGAGTATTGTCATGGCGGAATCAATGATGGCAATGGCGGCCATTTGGGTATTTAGAAAAGGCGCTTGGAAATTGGCAAAAGTATAAATGCCCGTACAATCAGGAGAAGATGTTTCAACCCATTTTCCTGACGTCAGGAAAATGGCGCCAATGGGTTCGGGTACTAAAAAACCACTTGCACAACATCACAAAAGAATCTATAAAAATGGCAAAAGAATGGAACCTTGGCGAAAAAGCCAACAGTTTAAAAAAAGAACCTGAATACGCCGTTTTGGTGAGCGTAATCACGCCCACGGTTGGGGAAACCATTGCACATGAATACCTCGATGAATTGGAGTTTTTGGCTGATACTGCCGGGGCAGTCACCATCAAAAGGTTTACCCAGCGACTGCAACACCCCGAACACCGAACCTTCGTCGGTAGCGGTAAAGTGCTGGAAATCAAACAGTACCTAGAACGCCACGAGGAAGTAACCATGGTTATTTTTGATGATGACCTTTCCGGGAAACAAACCAACAACCTGGAAGAAGCCCTGAAAGTAAAAATCGTAGACAGGTCGTCGCTTATCCTTGATATTTTTGCCAACCGGGCTCAAACGGCGCAAGCCAAAACACAAGTGGACCTGGCACAAATGAAATACCTCATGCCCCGCCTTCGTGGACTCTGGACGCACTTGGAAAGACAGGCCGGGGGTATCGGCACCCGGGGACCCGGAGAAACCCAAATAGAAACGGACCGCCGGATCGTGCAATACCGGATGAAAATTTTGGAAGACCGCCTGAAAGACATCGACCGTCAAAATCAAACACAGCGAAAAACACGCAGCGAACAGGTTCGGGTAGCCCTCGTGGGCTATACCAATGTGGGAAAAAGTACCTTGCTCAACCTTATGTCCAAAGCAGATGTGCTGGCTGAAAACAAACTTTTTGCCACCCTGGATACCACCGTACGGAAAGTGGTGTTCGGAACCATGCCCTTCCTCCTCTCTGATACGGTTGGTTTTATTCGGAAACTACCCCACCACTTGGTCGAAAGCTTTAAAAGCACCCTCGACGAAGTTCGGGAAAGTGATATTTTACTCCATGTGGTGGACATTGCACACCCGCAATTTGAAGATCAAATCAGAACGGTACAACAAACCCTTCAGGAACTTGGCGCAGCAGACAAGCCTACCCTGATGGTTTACAATAAAATAGACCTGTACCGAGAACGCTATTTCGATGATTTATTGACGGAACAGGAAAAGACAGACATCGAAGCGGAACTACGTGAACGCCTGTTGAACAGTTTTGGGGAAAATGTATTCATTTCCGCCAGCACAAAGGAGGGCATAGATCAGTTGCGGGAGCGTATGACGCGACTCATCAAAGAAACCTACGTCGTGCGGTATCCCCACCAGGTAAAATCTTGGTGAGCATTGGATTTAGGCATACATGGCCGCAATCTCGCGCTCAAATTTCTTGATGATCACCCGGCGTTTTAGCTTCAGGGTGGGCGTCAGTTCGGCTTCAGACCCATCCGCTTTTACAGGCTCCCAAACGTCGGTAAGAAGGGTAAATTTCTTAACCTGTTCGGTGTGCCCGAAATGGGGATTGACACGATCGACGAGCATTTGGTATCGCTGTAGGACCAGTGGGTTTTGAATGGCCTTTTCAAGCCCATTCCATGCGATATCGTGTTTGTCAAACCATCCGCGAAGGCCATCTGCCGAAACAACGAACAACGCCGACACAAATTTCAGGTTTTCGCCCACCACCATGGCCTGATCAACGAGATAATGCTCTTTGAAAAATGATTCAATGGGGGTAGGTGCAACGTATTTACCGCCGCTGGTTTTAATCAGCTCTTTCTTTCTGTCAGTTATCTTTAAAAATTGAACGCCACCCGGGCCGGGCACCATCATTCCCACATCCCCGGTAACGAGCCACCGTTCGCCCTCTATGTAGCGGATCATTTCGGCTGTTTTTTCAGGTTGTTTGTAATAGCCTTCCATGATCCCGGGGCTTTTGGCCAAAATTTCGCCCTCCCCCGGCCGATATACAGGATCTTCTTCTATCCGAAGGGTTACACCTTCCAAGGCAGGTCCAACGGTACCAAGCAAGACAGGGGCGTCCGGTTTAAAACCGTTGAAGGTCAGCGCCGGTGCTGCTTCCGTGAGGCCATAGCCCTCCCGCACTGGAATACCCGCGGCATTGAAAGCGCGCAGTACGCGCAGTGGGCAGGCACTGGCAGCCGTGGTCAAGCCTTTTACGGCCCCGCCCAAAGCCTCCCGCCACTTTGAAAACACCAATTTTTGAACAATGGCCCATTCCAAGCCCTTCCAACCAGTAAATTTTTTGTCCAAATCCCATTCATCAGCCAAGGCCAAAGCGCGGAAAAACAGCCATCTTTTCACCCCTTTGAGCGTGCTGCCTTTGGTGTAAATACGATCAAATACCTTCTCCAATAGTCTGGGAACTGTGGTGAAAAAATGCGGCTGAAGCGCCTTCAAATCACCATTTTCACCCCCCAGGCTTTCCGGCGTTGAAAAAGAAACACTGCCACCATAGGCCGTAAAAGCGTAGATCGAGGCACGCTCATACACGTGACTAACGGGCAAGAAACTCAAAATCCGATCACCCGGTACAATCGGAATAAGCCGACGCATTGCCTCCACATTGAACACAATATTGCGGTGTGTAAGCATGACGCCCTTGGGGTTGCCGGTTGTCCCGGAGGTATAGATGATGGTAGCCAAATCACCCGGCTGTATGGAGGCTTTGATCAGCTCTAGTTCGGAATAGTCGTCATCTGCTGCAGCCAAAAGGGTGCTCCAAGAATGCGCTATCGGGTGTTCAAAAAAAGTGAATATTGCCTCAAGCCCGGGCGTGTTTTTTTGGGCTTGATGCACTTTGTCGTACAAATCGCCTTCGCCAACGATACAGTATTTACAAGCGGACTCGTTGAGAATATATTCATATTCGCGGGCACTGATCGTAGGGTACATGGGTACATGGAGCACACCAATTTGCAGCAACGCGTAGTCTAGCACCACCCATTCCGGTTGGGTTTGGTACACCACCGTGGCCACTTTATCTCCCGGACGGAGGCCCATATCCAAGAGCCCCTTACTGGTTCTGTTGACGAGTGATACCATTTCTGCCGTGGAAAAATACTGCCACTGACCCTGTATTTTTTGCCCGAACGCCCGCTCAATCGGGTGTTCGCGAAGCTGATCATAGAGATAATCAAAAAGTCTTTTGTCGTAGGTCATGGATGAAGGCGTTTTGAAAACATTTTGTCCGAAAAATAAAAAAAACACCGTAGGTAGTTTGTAACAATTGTTCATCAAGGTGGTCTTGTGCACGTATTACAATCAATTACACCATCAGTATTTTGATTTTTTTCGAAAAACTTCCGAAAGAAACTACATTTTTTAAATATTTCAGCATTATTAGAAAAGATGCCTTTTTAAAACAAAAAATATTTTTATAAAATATTGGTTATCAATACTTGCAAATGTGAAAAGAAAAAGTCATCTTTGTACGTTAGTTCGAAAAAAGCCTGTTTCAAGCCGAGAATATCTTTGGCCTTCCTCTGGGATGGGCAACCAGTCAAAAAAAATCATTTCAAGTTGGAGATGGCTCCATGTATTGTGACCATCTATATTTAGCGCTGTCGCCTTCTTACACGCAGTAATTTGCGTGTAAGAAGGCGACACAAAGTGCCCGTCAGTTTTTGCTGCCCAGACAGCGTACGTTTCCGCCCCATGAAACCCATCGTTGAGAACGTCTTTTTAAAGAAAAATTAGCAGCAGGATGAATACACAACCACCACAACCGCTCAAATTGGTCTTCCGGGGCCGACTTGATTTCGGTTCGCAACGGACCTATGATTTGGTGCTCAAGCATTGGCAAACGCGCATTGAAAATTACTTCAAAGCAGAAGTTCTTTTCACGGCGGAGGAAGTATTTATGCCGGAAGACTTCTCTCTTAATGTTCCGCAGCAAACGCTGATGAGTACGGCAAAATATTGGCGAAATACCACATCGCTGCTGCAAGAAGTAGCCCAGTATGCCTTGGCGGGCAATGTGGGCGCTTGGTGGGTTCAGAACGGACAGGTATTGGGTGAATATCAAATTGAACCGAATACAGACAAGGCCGTTGTGGCAGAATTTATACGCGGCAGAGAATTGGTGCTTCAGGGCGGCATGGAACAGGCGACAGAGGCGCTCAACAATGTCATTGAGAAATTTGCCCGTCATGCAGCAGCCTACGAACGCCGGGGGTATGTCAACTACAAGCTTAAAAATTTCAACGACGCGCTCCACGATTTTTCGAAAAGCATCTCTTTCAACGCTTTGGCGCCGGAACCATATTTTGGACGCGGTAAGGTGCTGATGTTAAAAAACGAATGGGACAACGCTGTTTTGGATTTTGACCTGACCATCAAAGGTTCATTGGCCGTTCAACCGATTCATTGGCTGGCTCGCTTGCGCAAAGGCGATTGCCTCTTCCATTCAAAGCGCTATGCAGAGGCCATTCCGGAGTTAAAAAACTACCTCCAGCGGAAATTTCATGGCAATGACCCCAACCTCCGTTTCCGCGCCAAAGCAGAATTCCTGCTGGCCGAGTGTCAGAAAATGATGTAAATATCCTAGTGCCGCGGTACTAGGCAGCCTTTATTAACAGAAATACGTTAGGTTTTTACGCCGAAACGAACTGTAGCCGCCCGGCAGAGCACGTCTCTCGCCGGGCGGCTGTTTTGTTCATCCTTTTTGTTACTTTTGCGCCTCTTTTGCCGGTAAGCTGGCTTTTGATTGTTTTTTGAAACCTTACATCATGACAAACCGCGACAACCTCCTGGGTGTGATTGGTACGATTTACCGCTGGAGAAAAACCTTTAGAAATATTTGCCTAATAACACTGGTGGGAAGTGCTGCGTTGGCCTTGTGGTTGCCCAATTATTATAAGTCAACCACCATATTTTATCCATCCAGTTCTGAATTGGCCAAACCAGAGGTTATTTTTGGTTCTTCCAGCAAAGTCACGGAGTATTTTGGAACGGACAAGGATTTGGATCGCTTGTTGGAAATAGCCTCCGGAAATGAAGTGGTGGATTACATTATCATACGCTTTGGACTGTACAAACACTACGGCATTGACTCTACCAGCTGGGAAGGACTTTTTAGGGTACGGGAGACTTTTCGCGGACTATATGTGGTGCAAAAAAACAAAAACGATGCACTGGAGCTCAGTATTGAAGATACCGACCCGCGTTTGGCTGCCGACATGGCCAATGCCGCCCGCGATAAAATCAATGAGCATGCACAACGGTTGGTCAAGCAAACTCAAGCGGCCCTTCTCGCTTCTTTTGAAGAAAATATCCAGCACAAACAATTGGAGCTCCGGTACCTCGCCGACAGCCTCCGGTACCTGCAACAGCACTACAATATTTATAGTATCACCGAACAAGGGGACGTACTTACGAACAACCTTGCAACAGCAGAATCAGAAGTGATTCGAGGAAAAGCTCGTTTGGAAGTATTGGCAAATAACCCGCTCATTCCAAAAGATACCATTGAATACATCAAGGCCAATTTGCGGGCCTATGAAAAAACACTTCAACAAATCAACTCCCCCAACCCACGCAGCGATAATTTTTCAGCAAAAAACTACAACCAAGGTTTGCCGTTGGTGACCGTTATCAGCGACTTGCATTATCAGGCTCGCCGCCAACTGAGTTATGACATGGAGCGGTACAACCAAATTAAGGCGGCCTATAATTCGAATATCCCCGCTTTACAGATGCTGGCTCCTGCCGAAACGCCCATCATGAAAAATCGGCCCAAGCGCTCCATGCTGGTGATTGCCTCAACCATCGCCGCCATTCTCTTTACCCTATTTGCTGCGTTGCTGTCCGATGCTTACCGTGATGTTAATTGGAAGCAGGTTCTAGATTGATACTTTCGTGTTCATGAAAAGCTTTACCAACCTACTTGCCATTCCCAAGGGCCATCCACAAGGGTGGCTGTTTGGTTTGTTTTCCATGGTAACCATGGTGGGTATTTTTGCTTCTATCTACCTGAATGCTTGGTGGATTGCGCTTTTTCCGGCGGGTTTGTTGGTGGTTTGGTTGACGTTTGTGGATATGAAGAAGGTTTTTTTCCTGATGATGGGCTGTATTCCGCTCTCCATGGAACAGGCCTTACCGGGCGGTTTTGCCACCGACCTGCCCTCAGAGCAGTTTATGTGGCTGCTGACAGTGTCAGGAATCGGTTGGTTATTATTGCATTGGCGCACCGTGGATGCTCGTTTTTTGCGGCATCCTATTTCCTTGGCGATTCTTGCCCACTTTGCTTGGATTACCATTACGATGGCTGCTTCCGAGGATGTTTTTGTGTCCTTCAAGTATTTACTTGCCAAGGGGTGGTATTTCACTGTATTTT
>JBIPOY010000223.1:0-5704 GCA_044378705.1 Saprospiraceae bacterium | reverse complement strand
CCGCTCGATTTCTGCAAGAAGAGCGTGATTTCAAACAGTTGTTGTGGTGGTTTTTCGTGCCGTTGGTATATGCGATGACGACGGTAGTGGTTCGACATGCTGCCAAGGGATTTAGCTTTGAGGAGGTTGGCTTTGTGATGTGGCCGCATTTTCGGAACCATGTGATGTATGCGTGTTTGCTCGCTATTTTTCTGCCGTTTGTTTGGTACGGAGTATATTGGTACCGCCGCTATTCTTGGCCTTGGTGGTTTTTGGTGTTGGGCGTTTTCTATCTAGTATTTGCCATCAATTTTGCCTACACCAGGGCTGCCTACGTGGCCTTGGTGGCAGCAGTGGGTATTTATTGGGTTGTACGTTGGCGGCTGATGAAAGCTGCCTTGGTGGCGGTAGCCTTGGGCTTTGTTTTGCTCATCGGATTTCTTGGTACGCGCGACAATTGGCTCCTATTTGCCCCTGATTACGAAAAAACCATCAGCCACCAACGATTCGACAACCTGCTCGAGGCAACCACCAAATTGGAGGATATTTCCACCATGGAACGGGTGTACCGCTGGGTAGCAGCCTCTTATATGATCCAAGAAAAACCTTGGACCGGTTTCGGGCCGGGCTCTTTCTACTTTCACTATAAAAATTATACGGTTTCCAGTTTTAAAACCTATGTCAGTGACAACCCGGAACACTCCGGTATCCACAACTATTACCTGATGGTCACCGTGGAACAAGGATTTCCCGGGCTGTTCTTTTACTTGTTGTTCTGCGCAGTCGTCATGCTCAAGGGAGAAGAAATATACCACCATACCCACACCATCAGCCACCGACGTACCCTCGTGGCTGCACTGCTGTGCTTCTCCCTCACCAACCTGCTGATGCTGATGAACGATTTTGTGGAAACCGACAAAATTGGCTCTCTCTTTATACTTTCTGTGGCAATTATGGTCAATTTGGATTTGAAACGGGAAAAACCTTTTCCTTCAAAATAATGGATACCAACAGCCACCGTTAATAGGAGCGTCGTATTGGCATAAACATACTGACGAAAGGATGCGATGGTCTCCATTCAAAACCAATTCTCAAACAAGCTCTAAAAGCCACAATTTTCCACATTGTTCCACGGATATTTGATAAGTACTAAGAGCAGCAAAACTGATTGAAATCATCGATTGTTTGCTTTCCCGACGATATCAAAATGCTGCTCTAATCTAAATCCGTTTTGGTCCACCAATACCAAATGGTGTGGACCAATGGAAGGCTGAAGGGCCATTTGGTGAAAAGTTTTCGTGGCGCCAAGATAGGCGCCATCCAAGTGCCAAAATATCTCTGTCTCCGGCACACGATGGGCCACTTGAAAAATGGTACTGCTGAGCTGACCGTTCAAATCCACGGGTACGTAAATACGCGTGGGTTGTTTGGGGTAAAGGAGTTGCATGGGGTTTTGCCGCTGGGCGCTTTGTGAGCCCACACAATCAGCCCGAAACGGCGGCGGTGATACATACCAAGGATTTTTATTTTTGAAATAATATTCCTCCATCGGCGCTAATACAAACCATGGCCGGTGCTGCATGAGGGCAGGTGACGCACAGTCACCCGTCACCTGCCACTGGCCGGTAGCATCGAGGTGCAAGAGTTGGTGATACGGGCAAACCACGGATTTCAATCCGCTTTTCGGCATCCAAACAGTATCAGACGTACAATATTCTCCTGCGCGAAAGCCACTTTGTCTGCACACAACAGCCTGCACCAGGTCGTCGTATGGCGGATCAAACCAACGCTCATCCCGTGGCAATTGTTCAAAAATTTCAAACAGAACAGGTGCCGCAAATTCTACTCCAATCAAACCGGGACGACCTTCGCCGTCCGCATTGCCCACCCATACACCCACTGCGTAACGCGGCGTTACGCCTGCTGCCCAAGCATCCCTGAAACCAAAGCTCGTTCCTGTTTTCCACGCGATCGGCCGGCCTGCGCGGAAAAGCTCCCACTCCCCGGCACTGTTGGGCCGCTCCACTTCGCGCATGGCCTCAAAAGTGTACCAAATAGCACCCGCACTCAACAAATCCCCTTCTGCGGTCAGTTTCCGTCGGCTGCCTTCATCTCGACTCAAAAAATGGGCACTTTGAAAGTCATCCAAGCTAAAACGCGCATTGCGCTCATAAAAAGCCCCTAATCTTCGAGCCATACACGCATACGTATTGGTAATATCCAGCAAATTGGCTTCTGCTCCGCCCAATATTAACGATAATCCGTAGTGATCCGGGGGCTTGTTGAGGGTACTCAATCCCAATCGCTGCAAGTTGAAATGAAATTTTTCAAGCCCATATTGTTGCAAAAGCAACACAAATGGTACATTGAGCGAACGAATCAGTGCACGCCTTGCCGGAACAGCACCGTCGTAGGTTTCGTAATAATTTTCAGGCCGGTATTGCCCCAGTTGCGTGGGTACATCACGCAACAAACTGGCGGGAAGAATGTCTCCACTTTCCAACGCCAACGCATACAGATACGGCTTTAATATACTGCCCGTACTCCGCGGCGCGGCAATTACATCCACCGACTCTCCGTGCTCTTTCCCGGCACCCGGCACATTCCCAAGATAGGCCAATACATCACCTGTTGGTACATCTATGATGACCGCGGCGAGGTTAAAAACACCATTGCCCTTATATTGCTCTTGACGTCGTGCCATAATTTCATTGACGCGCTCCTGCAAATGCTTGTCAATCGTGGTTCGAAAACGGGAGCTGCCCCCTGAAATACCCATCGAATCCCTTTGCATCAATCTGTCAAGAAGATAAGGCGCCAATTGGGGAAGTGGCAAAGGCTGGTCGGGCAAGGGCTCCTCCATGGCGTATTCACAAGCGCTGCGACTGATGCTGCCAGCATCGCGAAGACGTTCAAGCAAGTGATTTCGTTTGGCAACCAAGGCATCTCTGTTTCTGCCGGGGTGAATCAGTGCAGGGCTGTTTGGCAAAACGGCCAAAGTCGCTGCTTCGGCCCAAGTCAACAACCCCGGGTGTTTACCATAATAACGCCATGAGGCTGCTTCAATACCAACCACATTGCCTCCAAAAGGAGCATTAGAAGCATACAGGGACAAGATATTGCTTTTGGAGCACGTCAGCTCTAGTCGCGTTGCCAAGAACACCTCCACTATTTTTTCCCAGACAGTTCGCTCCGGATTGTCACGTGCCATGCGAATGACCTGCATGGTCAGTGTACTGCCCCCACTGACCACTCGTCCGTGGGAGATGTTCATCCAAAGGGCCCTACCAAAACTCAACGGATCTATACCGGGGTGCCACCAAAATCTTTTGTCTTCAAATGCCACCACACATTCCACATATTTTGACGGCAATGAATCTACGGTGGGAAAACGCCATTGCCCATCCGACGCAATACGCGCTCCAAGCAAAGCCCCTTCCTTATCTTCCAGAACCACCGATAAAGGCTTTTGAAATAGAGGGCGAGGCAGACAAAACAACCATAGCAGCAATAGCAAGATGGATCCTGACACGGTTTTGGGACGATGACGGAATAGAATACTAGCTTTTTGACCAATTATGACCGATTGATTTCGCAGACGTTGCAGGGTTTTGTGTGGAAGATATTGCACGTTGATTCAATGTAACTGGTTAGGAGGCACGCTGTCTGGCCCAAAAAGGCCCATTTTCCGCCATACTTCGCAGATTTTTTTGACCGTAGCGCTGCTACGGCCTACAAAAATCTGCTTCGTCTGGCAAAAAATGGTCACTTTTTTGTCTCAGACGCGACCACGCTAACCAGTTACGATTCAATTTATAATGGTAACCACTTGGGCGGTTGCGTCTGATAAAAAAGTAGGTCTTTTTGGGTTTGACCGTGTGCCTCCGAAGTAGTTACGTACAATAAAAACATGAAAAGCACTGCTCATGGGGCAAGGCGTGCAAGCAAATTTACCACTTTTGTACACGCGAACAGGACTCAACCCCAAATTATCTGTTCAATGTCTTCGTAATATCTTTTTCACGCCCTATTCCGCGGGTGTTTTTTGGGTATTTTAAACCGGAAATGCGCTGAGGGAGCAGCGTGCAAACGAACCAAGTACACAGAATGCCGGATAACTCGCAACACATAACTACCTTTGCAGGAATGAGTAGGATACTTGCGATAGATTTTGGAATAAAACGTACGGGCATTGCGGTTACTGACCCGCTGCGCATCATTGCCAGCGGACTGACGACCGTTTCAACGTCAGAAGTGATGGATTTTTTAATAAAATACTGCAAAGAGGAGGAGGTTGAGTGTTTTGTAGTGGGGCTTCCCATGCACCACGATGGAAACCCTGCTCAAATTGCGCCTCAAGCAGACGAATTTGCCGCTCAATTGCAAAAACAGTTTCCCGATAAACCTGTTTTAAGATTTGATGAACGATATACCTCGAAAGAGGCCTCCCAAATTATCCTGCAAAGTGGCGCAAAAAAAAGCAAGCGGCGCGACAAAGCATTGGTGGATAAAGTGGCGGCAGCGCTGATTTTGGAACGTTACATGGAAAAAAACCATTGGTAGAAGTCGTTGATCCAACCCATTTGTCATCACCAAATATACAATGCAATGCTACTTCCTATTTATGCCTACGGACAGCCGGTACTAAAGAAAAAAGCCGACCCGATTTCCGCTGACTATGCTGATTTAAAAGACCTGATCTCGAATATGTGGCAAACCATGTACCATGCCGACGGTGTGGGGCTGGCAGCACCTCAGATCGGCCTAAGCATCCGGTTGTTCATGATTGATACCCTGGAAGTAAAACGGAAAACGGAACCGGTTGATACCGACCTCGGGATGAAGCAGGTGTTCATCAATGCTCAAATACTGGAGGAGACCGGTGAACCTTGGGTGTATGAAGAGGGTTGTCTCAGTATTCCGCGGGTGACGGGCGACGTAGAGCGCCTCAAAACAGTACGAATCAGTTGGCAGGACGAGCAATTCGAAGCACACGAGGCGGTTTTTACCGGTATCAATGCCCGTGTTATCCAACATGAGTATGACCACATTGAAGGCTTGCTTTTCACCGAAAAGTTGAAACCACTGAAGAAACGACTCATACAGCGGAAACTAGACGAGATTCGAGCCGGAAAAATCAACACCGATTATCGGATGCGGTTCTTCAACGTGCGATAAGGGGGTTATTTTAGACCTGTTGGCCGGAGGAGACTGCTGTTTTATGGCTCCGACAGCGATCACTGCAGTGCTTTACCGCTTCCCAGTTTTTCTGCCATTTCTTGCGCCAGAAAAACGGCCTACCACAAACTACACATATTTTGTGCGGCAGGTCTGATTTTTTTACCATCTTCATAAACGCTGCAACAACATTACATCATTCGAATCGAAGACATTCCTCCGTCCACGCCCAGTACCTGTCCGGTGATCCAAGAAGATTGATCTCCGAGAAGGAAATGGATGGCATGGGCAATATCTTCCGGTTGGCCCACGCGGCGCAATGGGTGTCTTTTTCCGCTGGCCTCCAACTTTTCAGGTGAATTGATGAGTTTATCGGCAAGTGGAGAAGCGGTGAGTGAAGGAGCGACCGCATTCACCCGAATGGTTGGTGCCAGTTCTGCCGCCAAAGCCAGCGTCAACCCTTCTACGGCCCCCTTTGCCATACTGATGGAGGTGTGGAAATTCATGCCCTGGGCCACTGCCACGGTGCTGATAAACACAATGGAGG
>JBIPOY010000049.1:0-12345 GCA_044378705.1 Saprospiraceae bacterium | reverse complement strand
CAGGGTTGTTGAGCAATTGTTGTGCCAGCACTGCCTCGGCAGCGCAGGTGCGCTGGGCGGAGAGGGTAGTACTCAATAAGATGAAAGATAAAATGGAAAGAATAAAATTACGCATGATTAAGTTATAGTTTAGAAAAACGAGAGGAGATTGATTAAATAATACGTCTGGAAAGTTGTCGTGCTAAATACTTATTTGATCATTGAACACCGGACGACAGCCGGTATTTCATTTTTTTGCAGCATCATCTACATTCCATTGAAAACACCTATTTTAGAAAAAAATTGCTCATCTGCATCTCTGTACCAACATCCCCAAACGCTGCAAACAATAATGTATTCAGCTTACACCGCGTATAACACATACCCCTTGTACGAAAAGCACCTAAAAATGGTTACTTTATCAATCGTAATATTGACAATTGTCATTGTGTAAAAAACAAAAGTAAAAAATTAATTTGATATTAAATATTTTATGCAGCTATACGTCAACAGAGGCGGGATTCTGAGGCATCATCTCCTTAAAAATAAAAGTAACTGGTTAGGTGGCACGCTGTCTGGTTACGAAATATTTTGACTCGGTATCGAAATCCGGACTACTTTTAACAAGTAGGAGGAATGATTAATTCCGCAATATTCCTTTCCTTCGCACCGTCACTTCTTTCATGTAATGTATACTGTTATGCTTCGCCACCTATTTCTCGCACTTTTTCTGTTGAAAGGAATTGCCCCACTTACGGGACAAACGACACTATTCGTGCCCCGCAACTACCAAAAGCCCTACGAAAAAGGTACCAGAAGTTGGGATGGTAAGCCTGGCGTCAATTATTGGCAGAACCGCGCCAGCTACACCATTCGCGGTGTACTTGACCCCAAAACACGCCGGATCAGTGGCGAAGAAACAATCCTATACGTCAACAATAGTCCTGATTCACTCAAATCGCTGCGCATCAAGCTACAACACGATCGCTACAGAAAAGGCGCTGCCCGCGGCTATGATGTCACGCCCAGCGATGTCGAAGAGGAAGGCACGCACCTGGAGTCCATTACCTACAATGGGGTGGCCATTTCCGAAAAACAAAGGAGCCGATCCACGACATTCTTAGATATCTCCCTAAAGGATACCCCTCTTACCCCCAAATCCAGCGCGACGCTGACCCTGAAATGGTCCTATATTTTGCCCCTCGGCGAAGATGCCGCCCGCGAGTGCGTATGTGACAGTTCCTCCTTTTTTGTGCCCTACTGGTACCCTCAAATGGCCGTGTACGACGACTTGAACGGGTGGGCGTCTCATCCATACACCGGGTTACAGGAGTTTTACAATGACTTTTCAGATTACGATGTTACCCTCGAAATGCCGACAGGTTTTCAGGTTTGGGCCACCGGGGAATGGCAAAACGCCGCCGATATTCTGAATCCGAAATACCTCGATCGTTGGCAAAAAGCACACAACACAACCGAGGTGCTGTCTGTATTCACCGAAAAAGAATTACTCGCCGGCGATGTTTACAAAGTAGCCCCCCGAAATATATTTAGGTTTAAAGCAACCGATGTGCCCGACTTCGCTTTTGGAGCGAGTGATCATTACAACTGGGACGCAACTTCCGTACTCGTTGACGACCTTACCGGCAGACGCACCTTGGTTAGCGCTGCCTACAACAGCAAATCCAGCGACTACCCGCAGGTGGCCCAAATAGCCGCAGAGGGAATCCGGCACATGAGCACCTGGCTGCCCGGCTATCCATTTCCCTATCCAGTAATGACCATCTTCAATGGCAACGATGGTATGGAATACCCGATGATGTGCAACGATGTCAGCACTGCCCCAAACTCACCCATGGGACTTACCCTGCACGAGGTGAGTCACACCTACTTCCCCTTCATGATGGGTATCAATGAACAGGATTATGCCTGGATGGACGAAGGGTGGGCCGCCTTTTTTGATTTTATGCTCACGGATTCACTCTCCCACCACACCCTCGGTGGCGTCCGCGATTACTCTTCCATCGCCGGTACCGACAATGATGTGCCGCCCATGGTAAAATCTCGAAACCTCTCCACCGCCTACCGAAACGCATCCTACCAGCGCCCTCAAAACGCCTATTTTACGCTGTTTGACCTGCTGGGTTATGAAAAGTTTCACGAATGTATGTTGGTATATATGACGCGCTGGAAGGGGAAACATCCCGCACCATTTGACTTTTTCCAAACTTGGAACAACGTGTCCGGCCAAAACCTCGACTGGCTCTGGCGCCCTTGGTTCTTTGAATGGGGCTATCCGGACCTACAAGTGCAGGGCATCATCCGTGACGAAGCTTCCAATGCTGCGGCTGTGCTCATTGCGCGAAACGGAAGCCTTCCAGTACCCATTCACTTGGAAGTTACTTACGAAGACGGATCTATGCAGACCTTTCATCACTCCGCCGCTGTCTGGAAAGACGGCAAACAGAGTTTTAAAATACGATGCGCTCAAGGTAAAAAGGTAAAAAAAGCCAAACTGGGCTTGCGAACTATCCCGGACGCGATACCACAAGATAATATTTGGGAAAAGTAATCATTCGCCGGACGCCCTGCATCCTTAATTTTTTCAAAAAACAACATTACCTTTGTATGTTGAAATACATTCTACCACAACATTAAATTGACATCGCCGATGAAAAACAAAAGTGTTATCACCTACTTCCTTTCCGGTGCATTGGCCTTGACCTTGCTCATCGCTTCTTATTATGCTTACCAAAAACAAATAAACAAACAAATAAAAGAGGAACAGGATGAAGCTGAACTTCAGCAAACCCTGCGTGACCTAGGATATGCACAAGGGGACACTGCCACTACCACAACAGGTAGTGCTTTTGTCGGCGGGGATACGACCGTAAATGATGTTCCCAAGCCAACTGCCGACCAAGGTGCCATCGCAGAAAAACCCACATCCAACCCTCCTCCCACAACGCTGAACCAGCCCAAATCCAAAGTCGCTTCCAAAGCAGCGCCCGTTGCCAGTTCAACCACCACGCCAAAAGGGATTTCAGGTCCGGGTTCAGGCCGTTGGGCAGTACGTGCCGGCACCTTTGCCAACCAAGAAGGCGCCAGACGCCGCCTTGAAGACGTCATTAAACAAGGTTACCCCAATGCAGCCATCGTGAAAACCAGCGACGGCAAAGCTGCCGTCGTCGTATTCCGATCCGAGGATAAAAAAGCTGCCATACGTGTTGTGGATCAATTGGAGGACAAAGGAATCGATGCCGCTGTGTTCGACAGAAAAAACTAGTGTCGCATCCATCCAGTGATAAACGCTATAATAGGCTTGGAAAGGATAAAAGGAAGGTCTTTTATCCCGCGAGTATTCCTAAAAATTGACGCCCATCCGTGTGCGTAGGTGCCTCGTGTGCGCTTTCTAACTGCTCATCCATAATACCTTTCTATTGCGCTTCCCCGGTCAATACGTTTTGGGAAAATCCTCAGCCGTCGGGGTATAAGTTCTGTGATTTGTTGTACGTTTGGTGGAGTCTCTTTTGAGGACAGACAATCCTCCATGGTTTTAAGGATAAGTTTTACAACATGAGCATTGGAACAGTAACAAAATCAACGGGCAGTTGGTACAACGTACGCCTTGACAACGAAGACACCACCTTACAATGCCGCATTGTGGGCAAATTCCGCTTGGACGACGTACACCTCACCAATCCGGTGGCTGTCGGCGATCGAGTAGAGGTAGTCCCTGAGGGTGATACCCAAGGCATGATCAACAAAATATTACCGCGACGCAATTATGTGGTGCGCCAATCTCCCCGCCGAAAATTCGACATGCACCTGCTTGCCGCCAATATAGACCAGGCGGTCGTGATTGTCACCATTGTACATCCCACCATCAAACCCGGCTTCATTGATCGCTTTCTGGTGATGATTGAGCACAATGAAATACCGGCCACCATCGTATTCAACAAAGCAGATCTGTACGACGACGAAGATATGGGGCAATTCTTGGAATGGAAGTCTGTGTACGAGCACATTGGCTACGGAGTACTGCTGACCTCCGTGGTAAAAGGCGTTGGATTAGAGGCATTTAAAAGCCTCTTGCAGGGAAAAACAACCCTGATGAGTGGGCAGTCTGGCGTAGGGAAAAGCAGTTTGATGAATGCTATTCAGCCACAGTTAGACCTGCGCACCGGTGAAATAAGCGAGTATTCAGGCAAAGGACAGCACACCACCACCTTTGCAGAGATGTATGAGCTGGATTTTGGCGGCCGGTTAATTGACACCCCGGGAATCAAAAATTTGAGCTTCAACAACAAAGACAAGGCCAACATCGCCCACAGTTTCCGTGAGTTTTTTTCACGCTCCAAAAATTGCCGCTTTGGCAGTGCATGTCTGCACCGCAACGAACCCGGTTGCGCCGTGCACGAAGCACTCCGACAAGGAGAGTTCAGCGAAAGCCGCTTCAACTCCTACCTTGCGTTGTTGGAAGAAGTCGAAGATCAAAATTTTTGGGAACGCAACAAAGAAACGTACTGACGACTAAAGCTCCATCACGGTACCGCACTTTGTGCAAGTACGCGCATCTAGGCGCTCTTTGTAGTCGCCAATGGCCGCTTTTATCTGTGTGCCGATGTCTGTAAGTTCAAATCCTGCTTCATGGAGTGGGTTGCCGCAATGTTCGCAAAACCACAACAACTTATCCACTTCACCCGGGTTTCTGTGGCGTTCCAGCACCAACCCCACCGTACCGGCTGGGCGCTGGGGGGAATGCGGAACACGGGGTGGCAAAAGAAACATTTCCCCTTCGCGTATGTCAATGGTTTCAGGTTTGCCTGCTTCATTGATAATTTTTACTTGGATGTCACCTTCTAGTTGGTAAAAAAGTTCTTCGCCCTCTTCCCAATGGTAGTCTTTCCGGCCATTCGGGCCACCCACAATCATCACGATAAAATCTGCATTGTCAAGGTAAATCTGCTTGTTCCCCACAGGCGGTTTCAATAGGTCGCGGTTTTCCGTAATCCAGTTTTGGAGGTTGAATGGTCGGGCGATTGGCATAAACAAGAATGTGATGGTGAAAAATTGAGGAAAAACAACGGTAAGCCACAAAAAGCCCCCTACTTGTTGCGCATGCGGATAATCGGGCAAATCATTTCTTCCAGTGAGATACCCCCGTGTTGAAAAGTATTTCTGTAGTAATTGAAAAAGTGGTTGTAGTTGTTGGGATAGAGAAAAAACTTGTCTTCTTTGGCAAAGATAAAGCTGCTGCTGATATTGGGACGGGGTAGTCCGGCTTTGTGAGGCTCCTTAATAGCCAGTACATCTTTGGGTTCGTATTGAAGGTTTCTGCCCACTTTGTAGCGCAGGTTACTGGTTGTATCGCGGTCGCCAACCACCTTAGAAGGCGTTTGCACTCGGATGGTACCGTGGTCTGTAGTTACAAAAAGTTGAACATTACGGCCTTCGAGTTTTTGTAATGCCGACCAAAGGGGGCTGTGCAGAAACCAAGAACGGGTAAGGGATCGATAGGCGGGTTCATCGCCGGCCAATTCTTTGAGTACTTCCATTTCAGTGCGGGCATGGGAGAGCATATCAATAAAATTGTACACGATGACCGTCAGGTCGTTGTTCAAATAATGTAAGATATTGTCATTCAGCTCTTTGCCATGGCCCACATTGGTAACCTTGACATAGTCCCATTTCACCGGTTTTCGGAAAGCGCGGTCAATTTGCTTGCCCAAGAAGAAATCTTCAAACAGGTTCTTTCCTCCCTCCTCTGTATCATTTTTCCATTTGTCGGGAAAAGATTTTTCGATTTCGGAGGGCATCATACCGGCAAAAATAGCGTTTCGGCTGTATTGTGTTGCCGTGGGTAGAATACTGAAAAAATAGCCTTCGTTTTCAGTTTTGAATTGTTCATTGAACATTGGCTCAATGGTTTTCCATTGATCGTATCTCAGGTTGTCGAGCAGCAGCATGATGGTAGGCGTTCCGTTGCTCACGTGGGGAAAAATATGTTTACGCATCATTGAATGAGACATTACCGGCCCCACCTCCTTGTCTTGATCGACCCAATCAAAATAATTTTTGACCACAAATTTTGAAAATTCCGTATTGGCTTGTTCTTTTTGTTGGGCGAGTATATCCGAGACGCCGCTGGCTTGGTTGGCATCCACTTTTAGTTCCCAAGCCACAATTTTCTTATACGCATCTACCCATTCTATGTGATCGAGCCCGCCGGTAATTTGCATAAAAATGTTCCGGAATTCCTGTTGGTAGTTGAGGGCTGTTTTTTCACTCACCAGTCTTTTGTTGTCCAGAATTTTTTTCAGGGTCAGCAGAATCTGGCTCGGGTTCACCGGTTTGATAAGGTAATCTGATATTTGCGATCCGATGGCATCCTCCATCACGTGTTCAGCTTCATTTTTCGTAATCATGACCACGGGCACCGTAGGGTTGCGTTCTTTGATGCGGGGCAGCACTTCAAGACCTGTAAGGCCGGGCATACTTTCGTCGAGGAATACGACGTCTATTTCATCGGCCTGTTCGTCGTAAATTTCCACCGCATCGTGGCCGTTGGAGGCCGTCAAAACGTCAAAGCCTTTCGACTGCAGGAAAATGATGTGTGGCTTGAGGAGGTCTATCTCGTCGTCGGCCCAAAGAATTTTTATTTTATCCATGGATATCGTTGTAGGGGTTGTTAGGTGCAAAGATGAGCAAACTAAGCGGGTCAGGTAGAACGAATTTGCAAGACGGTTTATGGTTTAAAAATGCAGACAAATTTAAAATATAATTTTTGATGCGTCCAGAACGCTTAAAAGTACTTAAAAGTGGCATATTTACAGCACAAATAAAGCATCCAAATCGCGACCTTTGCAACGGAATGAACAACAGGCAAAAAATTTTCAATGACCCCGTGTACGGTTTTGTTTCGGTGCCCCGCGGTATCCTCCTCGATCTCATTGATCACCGGTATTTCCAGCGGCTGCGGCGAATCCGACAGCTCGGACTCACGCCGTATGTCTATCCAGGAGCTTTACACACCCGTTTTCACCATGCCTTGGGTGCCCTCCACCTGATGCAGCAGGCCATAGAAACGCTGCGACAAAAAGGCGTATCCATCACAGAGGAGGAGGCGGAGGCCGCTTGTATCGCTATTTTGTTGCACGACATTGGCCATGGCCCCTTTTCCCACGCCTTAGAACATACCCTGCTGGAAATGCACCACGAGGCTATTTCCATGGCATTTATGCAGCAGCTGAACGTAGTATTTGACGGGCGGCTGACACTGGCCATGGAAGTGTTCCAAGATACGTACGAAAAAAAATTCCTGCATCAATTGGTCTCCGGGCAACTCGATATGGACCGCATGGACTACCTCAACCGAGACAGTTTTTTTACCGGTGTAAGCGAAGGGGTGATCGGCTACGACCGCATTATCAAAATGTTGGCGGTGCACGAGGGGCAGTTGGTGGTGGAAGAAAAAGGTATTTACAGCATCGAAAAATTTCTGCTCGCACGGCGGCTGATGTACTGGCAGGTTTACCTACACAAAACCAGTGTGTCTGCGGAAAAAATGCTCATTCACGCCTTGAAACGAGCCAGAATGCTCGCTTTACAAGGTGAATTACCCGAGGCGCCACGGTACTTGGGTTGGTTTCTCTACCGAAAGCCGGGTGAAAACACCGATCCTACGGTGCTGTTGGAGCATTTTTCCAAATTAGACGACAACGACATCACATCGGCTATAAAATACTGGACGGAATCAAGTGATTTTACCCTAGCTTATCTGTCCAAAGGGTTACTCGATCGAAAATTGTTTCGACTTGAGTGGTACAATGAGGTGGTAACACCTGAATATACACTTGAAATCAGAAACAATATCCACCAACAACTCGGGGATGCCGTGGATTTGGATTTCGTCGTTTTTACGGGGTCTGAAAGCAACCGCGCCTACGATGATTCAAAGGAGCAAATAAAAATATTGTTTAAAAACGGGCAAGTGGTACCCATTGATCAATGTTCTGACGTACCACTGTACACAAAGTTGGTTACAAAATATTTCATCATCTACCCAAAACCTTTGATCAATATGAGAGCATTCACCCTTTTAGTTTCTCTTTTTTTGAGTATTTCCACCATGACCTCTGCCCAGGAGGGCCCTCCCAACGCCCAGCCCGGTAAATGTTACGCCAAATGCGTACTACCCAATAAATTTGAAAATGTCACAGAACAGGTGCTGGTGAAGGCAGCTTCAAAAAAAATAACCGCCTCCAAGGCCGTTATTGAAAATAAAACCATCGACCTCGTCCTAAAAGATGCCAGCAAAAAATTTATTATTATCCCGGCAGAATATACCACCGTCACAGAACAGGTGATGGTGAAAGAACCCAGCAAGCGCCTTATTCCGGTGCAGCCCGTGTACGAAACCGTGGATATTACCAAAACAGATGGCGATACCGCCACCGTCGTCACCCGCATTGTCAGTGTCCCGGCAGAATACGAAACAGCCACCGAACGCGTGATGATAAAAGCCGAAAGCAAACGCTTCGTAGAGGTGCCCGCAGTATACGAAACAGTCACTGAATCTTATGTGCTTGAACCTGCGTACTCCAAAATTGACATTCTTCAACCCCAATACGAAACGGTAGTAGAACGCCTGGAAACCAAACCTGCCGCAACCGAATGGGTGAAAAAAATTGCCGATGCCGCTTGCCTGGGTACCAACCCCGAAGATTGCTTCGTATGGTGCCTCGTGGAAACACCGCCGGAATACCAACCCATCACCAAACGTGTCAACCGCGGCTGCGACGGATCGGGCCTGCCGGATGCCGGTTGTGTCAAAAAAACCGACTTCCCTCCCAAAATGGGCTCCATTGTTGTTCAAAAAATTAAAACGCCTGCTACTATCCAAGAAGAGGTCATTCCGGCAGAATACAAAACTTTGACCATTCGAAAGGTGAAAACACCGGCAACTACCCGAATAGAAATTGTCCCCTCCAGCCTCCCCGCCGGCAAAAAACATACCCTCAAAACGCCTGCATCCATTCGGGAAGAAGAGATCGCCGCTGAATACGTAACATTGTCGCGACAAATAGTGAAAACACCGGCCAGCTTCCGCGAAGAATTGATCCCCCCGGTGTACCAAACCCATAACATCCAAGCGCTAAAATCACCCGCCAACACCATAGAAGAAGTCATTCCGGCAGAATATGTGACCATAACCAAGCGTAAACTCACTAAAGCCGGCGGTTTCACAGCATGGAAAGAAGTACTGTGCAGTGATAAAATACCCGAATATACCCTCCAACAGGTACAAGTGGCACTCAACAAAGCCGGTTATAAAGTAGGTACTCCCGACAACCGGATGGGCCCGGCAACCAAAGCGGCGCTCGAAAAATTTCAAAAAGATAAAGGGTTACCGGTGGGTAACATTGGTGCCGAAACGTTAAAAGCACTCGGATTAATACCGTGAAGCCACTCTTTAAACGTTTAAAAAGAGGAATTGCCGATTTTAATTTGCTGTGAAAGCGAAAAAATTGAAAAAATTATCCGATTTTTGGTCGGCCAAGTTTAACAATCAATGGTTCCGGTATTTGCCAAGCATACTCACCCCACATCAATGGAAAACAACATCACCCAATACATGGTAGATTTTACGCTACCAACCGAATTACCCGAAGAATTTGTCAGCAACATACCCCGTCAACGCATGACGGTCAAACGGCTCTTGGGAGAAGGCAAAATTTTGAACTACGCACTTGCCCTCGAGCATTCCAAACTCTGGGTGGTTTTCGCAGCACAATCTGAAGCAGACTTACTTGCCATGGTAAAAAGTTTGCCCTTGACCCGGTTTATGGAAATGCGTATTTCTGAGCTTACCTTCTACAATGCTGCGCCTTCTTTGTCGCCAGCATTTTCCGTTAATTGATACATAAAAGGAACCGCCATCTGAGGCAGACCCGTGCCCAATCAAGGGTTTTGGCACAATAAAACGTCTAAACGACCGAATGGCAAAACAACAAATGAGCGGTTTCAACGCTAAAAAGGTATGCTTTTGTGCGGGAGCGGTGAAATGTTAATAAAAAGCGGTTTCTTTTGAAATGTCAAAAATTTGTCGTTTGTTTGCCTTCCGATTATCGCCAATAAAAACGATTACAATGGCGTCATAAGTGCTGTTATGGGTTACAACGGGGTGTAAAATAGGGTTAAACACACCTTCTCCGTTGTTATGACGGCGTATTTATTGCAACATTGAGGCATGGCAATCTTTGATTTGCCTGTTTAAAAGTAAGCTATATGGGCAGGAAAGAAAAGTTTGTGTACAACATTCACACCCTTACCTACGAGAAAGTAGTAATACCATTCAAGACGCGTATTTGGCGGTTCTTTGGATTGTTTTCCGTTGTGATGGTCACTTCCATGGCGATGCTCGCTGTTTTTTATTCTATTTTCCCGTCTCCGCGCGAAGCAGATCTCATGCGGGAAATAGCACACATGGATTCCAAGTACAAACAAATGGGAGAACACGTTGATGTCATGTCAAAAGTGCTCAACAATATCCAGGATCGAGATGCCAATGTACACCGAATGGTGTTTGGGATGGATCCGATTGACCAAGATGTGTGGGCGGCCGGTATGGGCGGCCATGAAGCCCACCCTGAAGTAGCGGGCTTCAAATACGGCGGCGAATCCATCGAAGAAGCGCTGAATAAAATTGATTTGCTCAGCCGTCAGTTGGCGGTTCAATCCAAATCACTGGATACTATTCAAAATTTAGCAAAAAATCAGGAGAAAATGCTCTCCTCCATCCCCAGCGTAAAGCCAGTACGGGAAGATAAATTACAAAAAAGTATCGGAACACTCTCCGGTTTCGGATACCGCATACACCCTGTGTACAAATTTAAAAAATTTCACGCCGGCCTTGACTTTCCTGCCCGCACCGGTACAGCCATTCAGGCTCCCGGCGATGGGGTGGTGGTGGAAACCGGTTGGCACCAAGGCTATGGCAACTGCGTGAAAATAAGCCATGGATATGGCTATGAAACGCTCTATGGACACATGAGCCGCATCACGACGAAAGTGGGAGCTCGTGTGAAGAAAGGAGAAAAGATCGGTGAGGTAGGAGACACAGGCCTTTCAACCGCACCACACCTACACTATGAAGTGCATTACAAAGGCAACCCAATCAACCCGATCAATTTCTGCATGGACAACCTAACGCCTCAGGAGTATCAGTTGATGGTAAACGCCTCTGCCAAAGCCAACCAGTCGCTTGATTGAGCCCTGTCGTGCTCAAACCGGAGCATCAACTTCGAAATACAGCTGATCCGAAACATACAGTAGGATATAAAAAGGGAGCGCCGAGGCGCTCCCTTTTTATATTAAACCTCCGAGACCAAGGCTTTCCAGATAACATCCTCCGGTGGTGGGGCTGTCAGTGAAAGCCTTTCACCAGACAAGGGATGCTCAAAGGTGAGTTTCCACGCGTGTAAATGGATTGATCGGTCGGTGTTGCCGCGCCGGGCGCCATATTTTACGTCACCTTTGATGGGGCAGCCAAGGGCCGCCAATTGAGCCCTGATCTGATGGTGCTTACCGGTGATGGGGTGTATTTCCAATAAAAAATACCGGGCGCTTTTGCCAACAAGCCGATAATGCAACTCGGCACGGTCTGTGCCAACTTGCGCTTCCGGAAGGGCTGTTGTAATGTTCTTGAGTGGGTTGTGGCGCAGAAAATGCACCAATGTACCTTCAGGTTCCGGCGGTGGATTCTGGACAACTGCCAGATACACTTTCTCCACAGAACGTTCACGAAATTGTTCGGTCAGGGTGGTCATCACCGCTTTTGTCTTCGCAAAAAGGGCAATGCCGCTCACGGGCCGATCGAGGCGGTTCACGGGGTGCAGCGATTGATGACAGCGTTTTTCGGCTAGGTCAAGCAAGGTAATGTCCCCTGTTTTGTCGGGTTGGGATGCAATACCCGGGGGTTTGTTCAAGGCAATAAAAAGGTCGTTGTGCAACAGTATGTTGAGCATGTATTCGTCGGTTTGTTACTTTATTTCTTCGTAGTCAATATAATCTCCATCATCGTCGGTACCTCTTCGAGGCGTGCTGCCCGATCCCGGCGGTGTTTGCTTGGGTGTTTGCTTGGGTGTTTGCTTGGGTGTTTGCTTGGTGGCGAAAAAGGGCAAGATGGCTTGGTAAAGCCAAACGATCGCCAGCAAAGTGAAAAGCCATTTCAGTAGCATGGTGTTGGTTGTTGAACGTACAGCGCGGGTGCCAATAACCCTCGCCTCCACAAGTACTCTCTCTGATCTTTAGAAAAATCTTTGCGGTGGCTCAGGATCTTTTTGGCGCTACCCCTCTCTTTTT
>JBIPOY010000319.1:0-4253 GCA_044378705.1 Saprospiraceae bacterium | reverse complement strand
AAAAAGGGATCCTCCAGCCCCAGTTGTTAAAATCTTCCACTGACATGGAGGATTGCACGCCCAGCACCACGGACAAACATAAGAGTAGACCGATGGGTACCGTGGCTTGGATGAAGCCTGTATAATATCCCCTTTTGTCGGGCGGAGCATTTTCAGAAACGTAGATGATGGCGCCTGAATATTCGCCACTCAGTGCAAAACCTTGTGTGAGTCGCAACATCAACAGAAATATAGGCGCGAACCAACCCACCTGCTGAAAAGTAGGGATCAACCCGATCAAAAAGGTGGCGCCTCCCATGAGCAACAAGGACAGTAGAAACGACTTTTTCCGCCCTTTTCGATCGCCCAGGCTTCCAAAAAAAAGCGAACCCAGCGGGCGCACAAAAAAAGAAGATCCAACAATGGCCAGGGTTTCCAAAAAATAAGTGCTTTCGCCACCCGGGAAAAACTGATTGCTTAGGACCTTGGCCAGAATAATGGCCAAATAAAGGTCATACCATTCCAGTAAGGTGCCTGCGGCGGAGGCCAGGATGGCGAGTCGCATATTTTTTGGATGGTCCAACATAACTGTCTTAGGATCCGGATAAGGTGAAAACATGGCCCAAAATCGGATATATCGCTGGCGTTTGCAAACACGGGGGATTTAAAAGGTAGCATTTTTTTCTTGGGGAGAGGTTTGGGTTGCCTGTAGGTCTAACAACGTGTGCGGTATCCATTCCAATTTGTCAACTCCAAAATCAACTATCTCATTCAACGACACTACATTACTATAATGTACCATCTTTCAACAAGCATTTATCATTATAATTGATAAAATTTTGAATTGTTCTATTTCTAATAACTTTATCACCAGAGCCTCGCTTTAACTTCTCTAAGAACTCGGATTCCGATCTAGTCCAAATATGTTTAATCCAAATATCTTTAGAAGTATGTGGGCTTAGGTGGCCTTGAACTGTCACGCCCATTTCATTTATTGTAACACCCTCTAATTCTGGAACATGGGGCGATGGAAATTTTATTACCAATTTGGGATTTACCAAACATTTTACGTGGTTATTCTCATGATAATACACATAATCATACATGGTTTTTTTTTCTAAAAAATACGGTTGAGGCTGACCATAAAATCTCCAAGACATAGCAAGTGCGTCAAACGGCATATCAAAAGATTTCAAAAGATCTTTTATAGTATTAAAACCATTTAATATTATAAATTCATCTGTATCAATAAATGCAATATAATCATAATCTAAGTTCCTTTTACAACAATCTTCATAAGCTCTTGATTGAGTATTTAATTCATCATTCGTCCATATTTTAATTGTTACATCTTTATTATTTATAATTGTTTTATTAATTGGAATTCTGCTGTTGTTATCGTAAATAAAAAAATGATCTATTCCTATAGCCCTGTGATGATCCAGCCATTCTTGAAGATAATCGTTTTCATCTTTTACTATAAGACAAATCCCTATTTTCTTGTTTATTTTTTTTAACCATGAGCCATCGCTGTATAATTTATCCGGACATTTAATTGCCTCATCTACTGCTTTTTTGACTCCACTCCATGCGCCATTATCATAGTAATCATGTCCGGAAACAATTGCTGAAGTTTGTGGCAACCAATGTTCAATATCTTCTAATATACATTCATACTTATGACAACCGTCTATATATACCACATCAGTTTTAATAAAGACATTTTTGGAAAAATCTTTAATTTTTATTATATTGGGATATAATTTAGCCCTTAAATCAAATTGATGTTCAATATCCTCAAAATTTGCCCTACTGGCAATGTCTAAATTATCATATCCATTTACAAATGGATCTACACAATATATTTTTGCTTTTGGAAATTGTTGTGCAAAAATTTCTGCACTTTCACCCATGTAGCTACCAATTTCTACTATGATTATTTCCTCATTTTTTATATGTTCTTTTATGTCTTGGCACATTTCAATAAGTCCAACCTTTCCATGTTCAGGCCTCCTGTAGGACTTTAATACAGTATCTTTTATGGTTTCTTTTTTTTTCTTAAGTGCTCCAGTCAACAAAATCCAGCATCTTGAAAGAAACCTCTTAAAGAGTGCTAAGTGTACTAAACCTACGCTTACCACGTACACAAGCCAAAACCACCCTGAATATTTAATTTCAAAAGGCGTATCCCAATAATTTTTGTCAATGTTACCGGCAATGATATTGTATAAGACAAGTAAACCCATCGGGATTATAATTGCCAGAATAATTTTTTTTGTTTGATTGGGTGTGAAACTCATTTTTTCGTTGCTTTGATTTTGTATTCCAACAACAATCAACTTATCAATGGCAGCAAAAGTATGATAAGTTAGCTACCTGTGGCAAAAAAAGGCTTTTTTTCAAAAGCGACCATCTAACCAATTACATGCTTGAGTTCCAAAATATTTTTTGGCAGAAGCCGTTTCGTTGGCCCGGTGAAAGTTGGGCCAACTGTAAGCCTCCCACCAACCCCATATTGCCTATACGGAACTTGTAAACATTGTACCGCATAACCCATTTTATGGTTTGGGTTTCCAGCATGGCGGCAGTAATTCTGCCAGTTGCGACGTTTTTGTATAAATAATCCTGTTGAGTACATCATTGAGCCATTCGACAGGATTGATTTGGTGGTGTTTACACAGTGCGAATAAGGTGTAGAGCATCGCTTTCAATGCTCAATTGCCCCCTGTCGTGGCGGAATAATTGCCTCTCACGAGCCTCCTGCTCCACTTTGTATAACGGCTGAATGAAAATATGTGCCGCATTCGCACGGTTTTCGTCGTTGCTTTTTGCCTCGAAAAAGCCACGGCGGATATGAGCCATACAAATGGTCAGTTGCAGGTTGGGTAATTTCGAGTCCAGCGTTTCGTACACGGCGTAGCCATCGGTTTGCAACACGCCGTTGAACCGTTCGAGTAATTTTTTAGGATGCTTGTGGTCGCGACCGATTTGGTAGAAGAAAAATGGACAAGACAGCACGTAAATGATCCATACTACCTTCCCCGATTAATCCCACACCCGACCATCGGGATACAACAAACGCACACAACTATCCGAAACCGCAGACTCCGGCACTTTTACTTCCTGAAACCCAACGTCACCCGTTTTCTGCCCAATACGACGGATCCAGTAATTAAATACGTGGCGCGACAATCATCTACGGGCGCAATATCCCGAAAGACTTTCTTCGCCCGAGGCCCAATCTTCAATGATTTGTACCATCTCAGCGGTACTCCGGTAAACGCTGTTCTTGTTTCCCATTCCTTCTTGCTATTTTTATGGCCGTAAAGATCAGGAGGCCAGAAATAGAAGAGAATATGGGGTTGGTGGGAGGCTTACGTAGTCCCGTCGCAAATTCAGGCCAGTGAACGTGCCCGTGCCCGCACTCGTGCGGTACACAAAGGCGCCTATGCCGGGGTTCGTCGACGCGTCAAACGCCGCGTTGTCGTCCACCAGACCTACCGTGATGTCAGTGCCCATGCCGGCGATGTGACCGTCGTTGTGCAAATTTGCGGGCAACCACTCGCCACTGCCCACGCGGTACTTCACGAATACCCAGGCTGCATCCCAGTGAGAGATGCCGCTGCTCAACCGCCAGGAGTTCTCCCAGCTTAGGTCGAAGGTGACGAAGCCGTAGCCATCCGCAGCGCTACCGTTCGTGAAGGCTGGGGCGCTGATCGTGATGTTGTTCGCGAAAACCGGTAAGCAAAAAACCGACAAGAGAACAGTGAGTAGTAGATGCTTATTCATCTATGACCTTGTTTTTAGTGAAGCAGCTTTCGCACTTCGTGACATGAAAATTGAGTAACAAGTATAGATACGAATACCGTGGCTAAAGAAATCATCAGCGAGTCACCCAACCAGATTCAAAAAAATACGCCTTTGATGTTGGCGAGAACGGCGGTAAAAAGCAAAACAATCGAGGCTTACCCCAAACATCTAGTGCCGCGTACAGTCACTAGCCCCAGCGACAACTGATTAACGACGAACAGCCCGGAAGCCGAAGTGGATGTACCTGTCGGAGTACGAATTGCCAGCGTAGATGCGGTCTGAGACCTGCATGACGAAGGTATTGCTGCCCCAAGAGCCACCGCGCCAGCCGGCGCCGTAGGCATCCACAGCGGGCCAGGTAGCGGCATTGGCATTACCGCTGCTTGTCAGTAAGCCATCACCATGAGTCCCCGTGAAAGCACGACCCGTAGCGTTGTCAATCGTAACCGGACGCTCCCACAGAT
>JBIPOY010000318.1:0-4257 GCA_044378705.1 Saprospiraceae bacterium | reverse complement strand
ACGATACGCTGTTTTTTTCGCCATTCTAGGCATGGGTATTGTCGCCTGTAAAAATCTGTTGGAAGAAGACCCCAAGGATCAGGTGTTCGTGGACAATTTCTTTCAAACGGAAAACGATGCCACCGCTGCGGTCAATTCTATTTACGGTATTCTCAATGCCACGAGTTCGGCACCATCTTTTGGCGGTGTGTATTTCAGTACCTATTGGGTGGGCAGTGGCCTCGCTTCTGATGAAATGGAAAATAGGCTCGCCGCTACTGACCTCGATCAGTTGGCAACCTTCACGCACCGACCTGTCAATGGCCTGCTCTACGAATTCTGGAGCCTGGCTTACAAAGGCATCAACAATGCCAATTTTGCCATCGGGGGTATTCCTTCGGTGAAGGCGGATGTTACTTTCAAAAACAACCGTCTCGGTGAAGCGCATTACCTGCGTGCCATGCTTTATTTCGACCTCCTACGCATGTTTGGTGACATTCCCCTCATCGTGCGCTTGGACGGTGAAACGACGCCTCCTCGCAACCCAGCCGCAGATGTGTACACCCAAATCATCGCTGATTTACAGTTTGCCGAACTAAATTTGCCTGAAAGTTACCAGGCCAGCAACGGCTTGGGCAGGGCAACCAAAGGCGCCGCTACCGGCCTCCTTGCCAAGGTGTTCCTCACCCGCGGTGAATGGCAAAAATGTATAGACCAATGTAATACCATCATCAACTCCGGCAAATACGCCCTCTACCAAGATTTTGCTGATGCCTTCAAGGTGCCCAATGAAAATGGCAAAGAAACCCTATTTGGCGTCGGTTTTGGCTCCGCCAACAACAGCATCTCTTTTTGGGAGGAAGGGCAGTTCAATGTCAGACTGTTGCCCAAACAACTCTCCGGACAGATCCCCGGCGTGAATGCGCAAGGCTGGCAGGTGGCGACCCAACACCTCTACGACAGCTATCACCCCCAAGACCGTAGAAGGGAAGTGACACTGCTCACCAAAATCAACAACACCGACGGCTCAACCACCACCGTGGAGCCGCATATCCAGAAATACTGGGATAAAGTCAACGAGCCGCTGGCCGGTAATACCAGCCATGACTTCCCCTACCTGCGCTATGCTGATATACTCCTCATGAAAGCGGAGGCGCTCAATGAGCTCAACAACGGACCCAATGCCGATGCGTACGATGCCGTCAACCAGGTGCGCAAACGAGCCCGTTTCAATGGAACCACCGAGTTGCCCATCCTGCCCGATTTACAGGGGATTTCCTACCAGGATTTCAAGGATGCGCTGCTCCTCGAGCGCCGCCATGAATTCGTAGCAGAGGGCCACCGCTGGTTTGACCTCGTGCGCTTCAAAAAACTCGAAGCGCTTGTGCCATTGGCAAAGTCGGGCGTACAACCGCAGGATTTCCACTACTTGTTTCCCATCCCGCAGGGGGAAATTGATCTTAACCAGAATTTATTGCCCCAAAATTCAGGGTATTAAGCGCTTTGTAAACCACTAAATGCATCATTATGGCTGTTGTTGCGATAGACCTGGGGGGGACAAGAATTAAATTTGGCTTGGTTGATAACGGACAATTGCTGGATACCGCCAATGTGACCGTACCGTCCAGCGAGCGTTTCGCCGCCGTCCTTCCGGTCATGGAAGAGCAGGTAGCGCTGTTGATGCAAAAGGCACGTATTCATACCATTGAAGGAATTGGCATGGCTTTTCCCACCATCGTGGACAGCGATCGAATGCAACTCCTGTATAAATATGTCAAATACAACGATGCCAATGACCTCGATCTGCTTGGATGGGCGAAAGAAAAATGGAACGCTCCCCTGGTCATGGAAAATGATGCCCGGGCAGCCCTCGTTGGGGAGTGGCAACAGGGCGCCGGTAAAGGAACTGACAACTTGGTGATGGTCACCATCGGTACGGGCGTGGGATCGGCAGCCTTGATCAACCGTCGTTTGCTGAAGGGCAGTCACTATCTGGCGGGTAATCTTGGCGGCCACCAAATCATTCGCTTTGATGGGGTGCGCTGCAATTGTGGCAATGTCGGTTGTCTGGAAAGTGAAGCTTCTTCATGGTCTTTGCCAGGCATTCTTAAACACGATCCTCGTTTTGAAGGCAGTGCGCTTTCATCCAACCCGGATTTTGAAGCGGTGTTTACCCAGGCTGAAACAGGAGACGTATTTGCCCTCGAGGTGCGCAATAGAAGCCTGGATGTTTGGGCAGCAGGCATTCTTAATTTAGTATATGCCTACGACCCCGAACGGGTCGTAATAGGCGGTGGCGTCATGCACAGTGCCGGTGTGATCCTGCCCTATATTCAACAGAAAATAAATCAAGCAGCATGGCTACCCCCCAACGCGGTTGAAATAGTGGCCGCGCAGCATCCCGATTGGGCAGGGGTGTTGGGGATGGGCTACTTGGCAGAAAATCATCGGTAATACACAGACAGAAAAATATAAAACTTCCAACTTACGCTGATTGAGGGGATTGGATGATACAAATACTTGAAAATACATTGATTATTAACCTTTTACGTTCAATACCACGCAATCGGTACGGGTACGTGTTCAACAAAACCACACAACATTGAAATCTAATTATAATAAATATCCGGCAGTCACAATAACGGGCTTTGACAAGGAGTGTTGGGCCGGCTGGGATACTATTGCCACGGCTATTCTGGATAAAATAACAGCCATTGGCAAACAAAAAACCATCGTGGTGGTAGAATGCTATCCCGGGGTGGACGATGCTGAGCTGATACAGGCGTTTAATAAATCAATACGACCGGATGCCTTTTTTTCTGTTAAAAATGCCTTTTTAAGTGAAACGGAAATAGATAGGCTGACGTTTCCGGATGTAACCGACGACCGAATCTTTGGTTACATGACCAGGCTGACCATAGACCAATTTTTTGACCACCAAAAGTTGGAATCCATGCGAATCGCCGTACGAGAGGCAACAGGAGTGGTGGTCGTGTACGGAACAGGGGCTTCCAGGGCAGTAGCAACACCTGATTTGTGGGTGTACGCCGATATGGCCCGCTGGGAAATTCAGCAACGCATGCGCCGAAATCAGGTTGCCAATCTCGGTGTTAGTAACCATACCCTGGAGTTTAGCCGGATGTACAAACGCGCTTATTTTGTAGATTGGCGTGTCGCAGATCGGTTGAAAAGGGAACAGATGGATCGGTGGGATTTTGTCCTCGATACCAATACTGCGGGCTCCCCCAAAATGGCAACAGGCGAGGCCGTGAGGATAGCCCTCCAACAGACCCTTCAGCAACCTTTCAGGGTCGTGCCGCTGTTTGACCCGGGGCCCTGGGGTGGACAATGGATGAAGGAGGTGTGTGACCTTGACCGCTCGGCAGTCAACTATGCCTGGTGTTTTGATTGTGTGCCGGAAGAAAACAGTTTGCTGCTTAATTTTGGTGCAATATGCCTCGAAATTCCTTCCATCAACCTCGTCTTCTCACATCCTATTCCCTTGCTGGGTGAAAAAGTGTTTGCCCGATTTGGCGCCGAATTCCCCATTCGTTTCGATTTTCTCGATACCATGGAGGGGGGTAACCTGAGCCTGCAGGTGCATCCCTTGACCGAATACATGCGTGAACATTTTGGCGTTGCCTATACCCAAGATGAAAGCTATTATATGCTCGATGTGAAGGATGACGCCTGTGTTTACCTCGGATTGAAAGAGGATATTCAGCCCGAGTTGATGATTGCCGATCTGGAGTCCGCTCAACTGGGTGCCGCGCCTTTCGACGCCGATAAACACGTAGAACGATGGGCCGTGAAAAAACACGACCACGTACTTATTCCTGCCGGTACGGTACACTGCTCCGGTAAAAACAGCATGGTGCTGGAAATCAGCGCAACGCCCTATATTTTTACGTTTAAACTTTGGGATTGGGGGCGAAATGGCCTAGACGGATTGCCACGCCCCATCAATATTGCCCATGGCAAAAAAAATATTGATTGGTCCAAAACAACCCAATGGGTGCGCAATAACTTGCTCCACCAGACCCAGACAATAGCAGAAGGAGATGGCTGGAGAGAGGAGCACACGGGCTTGCACGAAACGCAATTCATCGAAACACGCCGCCACTGGTTTACCAAAATTACCCACCACCATACGCAGGGCAACCTACATGTCCTCAACCTCGTAGAGGGGCGGCAGGTATTGGTTGAAAGCCCCACTGGCGCTTTTAACCCCTTCGCCGTCCACTACGCAGAAACTTTTATCGTCCCGGCATCGGTGGG
>JBIPOY010000317.1:0-4260 GCA_044378705.1 Saprospiraceae bacterium | reverse complement strand
TGCACTCAGGCACAACCCAAAAGGATGAGCACCGATGCTCAGGGCCAGGGCAGCCAACACAGGCATCATCATAGAAGCCGTTGCGATATTGGAGGCCACCTCACTCAGCAACACCACCACCACCAGTACCACCAGTAAGATCATTACGTGGGGCAGGTTACTCAGTCCCTTTAACTGTTCACCCAACCAAATAGCCAACCCGCTCGCATCAAATCCTTTTGCCAGCGCAAGCCCGCCACCAAACAACAATACAACCCCCCAAGGAATTTTAAGGGCCGTATCCCAGTCTAAGAGCGATTGAGATGGTCCATTTTGTGTTTCTTTTTCACCGGAAGGCATTACGAAAAGCAACAACGCACCTGTCACGGCAACAATGGTGTCATTGCAATTCGGTATCCAGCGGTACCAAACCAGTGAACCGGTAATCCAAGCAAACACCACGACCGCGAACACCCCCAGCAGACGTTTTTCAGGGCGTGTGATACTGCCCAAGGCATCCAATTCAAGGGCAATGGATGCGCGGGACAAAGCGCTCTCCGATTTGTTTTCAGAAAGTGGAAAAACACGCATCAGCAATTGCCAACAGATCAGCAGCAGTACCGTGGCAAAGGGGAACCCAAACATGAACCACTTCCAAAACGACACCGTTTCTCCAAATTTAGCCTGCGCAAAAGCGATAAAGATGGCATTGGTGGGGGTGCCAATCATGGTTGCCAATCCACCGATCGAACACGCGTACCCCACCCCAAGCAACAGCGCTTTGTTGAAATTCGCGCCCAATGGCGTATCAGAGCCCATCTTCGACCCAACCGCAATGGCGACTGGCGTCATCATCACGGCCGTTGCCGTATTGGAAATCCACATGGACACAAAGGCGGTAGCAACCATAAACCCCAATACCATCTTGGAGGGGTTTGTACCCAACCACAACACAAGACTGAGCGCAATACGTCGGTGGAGGTTCCATTTTTCAATGGTTTTTCCAATGAAAAAACCCGCCATGAAAAGAAAAATGATCTCATTGCCGTATTCAGAAGAAATATTTTTCAGTGGCATCACGCCCGTCAACGGGAACAATACCAACGGCAGCAAAGCAGTCACTGCTGAATTCACCGGCTCTGCAATCCACCAAACAGCGATCCATACCGTAATACCTCCCGTGATTTGGGCGGCGGTGGTCATTCCTTCCGGTACAGGCAGGAGCACGAAGATAAAAAAAAGCAAAGGCCCAGAAAAGAGGGCAGCACGTTGTACGTCCATGATAGCGGGTGGTTGTCGAGTGCAAAAGGACAAAAAGCCACGCAACTTGCGACGAAACTGACCGTTTTTTTTTTAAAATGTGTTGCTTGTTTGCAATGACCACGCATGAATAGCCATTGATAGACCATTAATGGTCCATTGACCTCAAAAAAAATAGGCGCGAGTATCCTTGCTCCGGACAGCAGCGGTGGCGTTACTTAAACCTTGGCGAGGCAAATACGTGGTATATCGAAGCGAGATTGGGCGAAATATTGAAAAGCCCTGCGATTTTTTCAAAGTACCACCCACACGATCCAAATTTAATTCCGATTACAGCCTCCAAATAGGGGGGCTACCCTATTTTTTTCTGAAAAATACTTTTATTGGTTTTTTTAAACGAAAATGGGATCGTACCTTTGCCGTCGATTTGAAAAATGCTTTTCCAACAGTGGACATGACAGCTATTCGCAAATATTGGATTGCCTTGATTTTTAGCGGTTTCAGCCTCGCTGCATTTGCTCAGCACGAGGAGCCCATACACCCGCAACAAGGAACCCAACAGCACGAGCAATCTGCTGAAACCCAGCACGGAGCCATTACCAACGACCACAACACCTGTGGCCATCCGATTGATGAAGAAACCGTTGGAGAATACAATGCCGGTGACGTAGCCGTTCATCACATTGCGGATGCCAATGCAGTTCATGTATTTGGCGACCTTTACCTACACCTGCCTTGTTTCCTTTATGCTCCCGGGCATGGGTGGACGATCACGACCAGTGCAGCCTTCGAGCCGCACCACCATGGCAGCGGATTGTTGTCAAAAGAAGGGTATGTATTGGTGCATGGCAGTGTTATGCGTTTAAAAGATGAAACACTGTTTGCCGCCGATCAAAAGATTGATGGTTATACCCACAAAGAAGTGGTTGTGGATGGCAAGACCGTTACGGCTTATGCTGCGCTCATCAACGGGGCGTGTAAAGCCCTCGACGTGAAGACATCGCTTGATGGTGGATTGATTGGCGGAGGCATTACCAGTTTTTACGACTATTCGATCACGCGCAATGTTTTCACGATGTTGTTGACGTGTTTATTGCTGTTTGTAGCTTTTCGTATGGCTGCTACAGCGGCGAAGCGTACAGAAGGGAAAGCACCGACAGGTATTCAAAATTTCCTAGAGCCCTTCTACACATTCATTCGCGATGATGTAGCGAAGCCTGCTATTGGCCCCAAGTACGAGAAATACATGCCTTTTTTACTGTCGGCGTTCTTTTTTATATTAGGATTAAACCTGATTGGACAAATTCCGTTTTTTCCGGGAAGCGCCAATGTGACAGGAAATATATCCATCACCATTGTGTTGGCGCTGATGACCTTTGTGTTGATGCTACTCAGTTCAAACAAACACTTTTGGGAACACGTATTGTGGATGCCTGGCGTACCGGCATGGGTGAAGGTTGTTTTGACTCCTGTTGAGATATTGGGTTTGTTTTTGAAGCCCTTTACGTTGATCTTGCGACTTTTTGCAAATATTACAGCGGGTCACATTGTTATCATGTGTTTCGTGGGCTTGATCTTTATTTTTGGCAAAGCAGGTACCAGTATGGGTGGATCGATCGCCGGAATTTTGGCGGCGACACCCCTCACCTTGTTCATGATGGCGTTGGAGTTATTGGTTGCATTTTTACAGGCATTCATCTTTGTGATGTTGTCGGCAACCTATTTTGGTATGGCGTTGGAAGAGCCCCATGGTGACAAGCATTGATTGATTACTTTGTGTACATGAATCAGCCATTGGGCAGAAACATTTTGAGCAATACCGTTTGATTTTATAATTTTACTTTTAAATTCATATTCAACATGAGTTACGCAGCAATTGGAGCAGGATTGGCCGCCATCGGTGCAGCTATTGGGGTAGGTACTATTGGTGGTAAAGCCGTAGAAGCCATCGCCCGTCAGCCCGAGGCAGTAGGTGATATCCGTGCTAACATGATCCTGACGGCCGCTCTCGTAGAGGGTGCCGCTCTGGTAGCAATGGTATTGTCTTTCTTCGTAAAGGCAGCAGGCTAGAAAAGCTCACCGGGTTGTGGCGAAGCGGTTGGCAACGCCCAACTCGGATTTTAATTTTTTTTCAACTGCAGCGGTAGTCGCATCTGAGTCAAAAAATGTTTTTTGCGCCAGAGAAGACGCCCTTTAATTTGTTACGATTTATCATTCACCCACTATAAATTCATCCTTTACGATGTTTTTCCTTGCAGATTTTTCCGTCATCAAGCCCGATCCGGGTTTGCTCATTTGGACGACCATCATATTCGGTATTTTTTGGTTCCTCATGAGCCGTTTTGCTTTCAAGCCGATTGGTGAAAGTCTCAAAAAACGCGAAGTTGACATCCAAAATTCTCTGGATGAGGCCAAACGCGCCCGCGAAGAGATGTCAAATGTAAAAGCGGAGAACGAAAAGCTACTCGTTCAGGCCCGTGAAGAACGTTCGGCCATTCTCAAAGAAGCGAAAGAGGCGAAAGATGAGATCATAGCAGAAGCGAAAGAACGCGCCCACGTTGAATACAAGCGGAAAGTGGAAAGTGCTATCCAGGATATCGAGAACCAAAAAATGGCAGCCATGGTCACATTAAAAAACCAAGCCGGCCAAATGGCGATTGAAATTGCTGAAAAATTGCTCCGCAAGGAATTGGCGAACAAAGCCGACCAGGATGCGTACGCAAAATCCCTTGCAGAAAGCATACATCTCAACTAAAAACGGACAACTTGATGCGGTACCGCTCCGATTCGTATGAAAACGACCGCTACCCTATCAAACTTTCCGAATCCGCCATACCGAATTCAATATGAGTGTAACCAGAATTGCAACCCGCTACGCAAAGTCCCTGATGGAACTTGCACAGGAGCAAGGCAAATTGACCCAGGTAAGCGCTGACGTCATCACGTTGCGTGAGGCCGTGCGCAACCGCGACCTTTACATGATGCTGAAAAGTCCCATCATTCATGGCGATAAAAAGATCG
>JBIPOY010000316.1:0-4281 GCA_044378705.1 Saprospiraceae bacterium | reverse complement strand
GTTCTGCGGGAAGCGGTAAAACAGCCCTTACGCTCGAAAAAATCAAAACCCTGCGTGGTAACATCTTGTATGTTACCCTTTCATCCTATTTGGTAGAAAACTCAGCAAATCTCTATTACTCATTTCGATATCGCAACGAAGACCAGGAAATAGACTTTCTTTCATTGAAGGAATACGTGGAGACCTTGCAAATTCCTGCCGGAAAGGAAATTACATTTCCAGCCTTTGACGTATGGTTTGCCAAGCACAGGAATATCGTAAAAATTAGAGAAAGTTATAAAATTTACGAAGAATTCAAAGGGGTACTCACAGGAATGAGCGTTGAAAAGGCGTTCCTGAGCCGGAAAGATTATCTTGATTTGGGGGTACGGCAATCGGTATTTCTCGCCCACGAGCGTGAACAAGTATATACTCTTTTTGAAAAATACTTGCTTTTTTTGAATGAAAACGACTATTACGACCTGAATATGGTGGCTTACCGCAATTTTGGTATGAGTCCGTTGCTGATGGCTTTGCAACAGGCCCACAATCACGTGGGCTTTTTAGAATCCCGATTGCCTTCTCTTTACCCCAAACGACGCCCTGAAACAATCAAAATAAAAATTGACAACCAATTGGTCAAAATTAGTGCCCGAAGTGCAGAATTCTTTCTGATGCAGAATTTTATCGTCACCCAAACCAAGCTGCTGATGGAAAAAAGTGACTTTGATGACAAAGGGCTTTCAATGGACAACGTAACCGATATTTGTCAGAAATTCCCGGATAATATTCTACCCGAATTTAGAAAATAACGGCAATACCTAAACGCTATCCTTTCCAAAAACGAGATTGATCGGGTTGATCCTTACGGTAAAAAATTGTTTCTCAGAATTGGTCGTGGTGTGTACGTGCTCAATCCGAATCTTGAAATATTGATCGCAGAGGATCAGTGGTTGAACGTGTACGATATGATGTTTACGGAAAAAATGACCCGTGAACGCAATGAAACCCTGAAGCAAGAAGCCCTCATCCGACATCGGCAACAATGGGAAGAAAACAGGGAAAAAGCGCGTCTAAAAGTAGAGGCCGACAGGAAACGCCGTTTAGAAGATTGGCACAATCAATGGAAGTTTTAATTCACACGCCTAGGCTGAAATCAACCACCGCTTGCACCACGGAACTGTCTTGCAGGCGATGTCCAAGTCCGGTAGTTTTCAGAAAGGTAGCATGCCAAGCGTCAGCAACCAAACGCCCTTCAGACACGGGTGCAACCGCATCGTCTTCGTCGTGCACTACCAACCCTTGTACCGCTTGAAGCAATGCGGCTCTTTTGGGGATGGAATAGGCTTCGATGGGTATCCCACTTTTTTTCTCCACTTCTTTGTAAATGGCGTTGATCAGGCGGTCATTCGCGCCTAAGAGCGACCCGAAATCCCGAATAACGCGGGTTGATTCAGCAAATACGCCCAGTAAGATCATTTTGGGTGGCGGGACAGCGTTTGGAAGGGTAGCGTACAACACGGCTGCGGCGCCACCCATAGAGTGCCCCACGATCACATCGGGTACGCCGTGTTGGGCGATATACTTTTCCACCACATGGCTGAAGATGACCGCATTCAGTCTTTTCCCTTGGGAGTTTCCGCTGGCAGGGGCATCAACGGCCACGACCGTGAACCCGGCTTTTATCAGCCCTTTTACGTATTGCTGCCAGCGTCCGCTGTTGGATTCCCACCCGTGCAGCAGCAGGGCTTTTTTGGCATGGGGGTCAGGAGCCGGCCAAGAATAATGGCTTATTTTTAGATTGGAATAAACGAGGGTGCCATGAACGGCCGTGGCGAGAAAGGCAGCATCTTTTTCGCGCAACGGTTGCCGGCGGGGTGTACAAAAAACCTGAAAAGCTAGTTTTCCGGCCAAAACAGGGGTAACACTTTCCAAGGCATTGAGCATTTTGCCCATGCGACGGATTTTTTTTAATACGGACTCCGAGAATTGCTGCACCATTGTTTTGGTCAAAGTTTACGCATCAATACGATCAACCTGCTCGGTGCAACCTTACTCAAATCGACGTTTGTAGAACCAGGAGTTATCGTTCAACGTGAAGCCGACGGTCATTCTGGCATAGGTTTCTTGGATGGGCGAACCAGCGCCGATTTTACCCAATTCAAAGGACGCGTTGACGAAAGAGGTCTGTTGGCGCGGCAATACCAAGGGGAAGCCAAAACCGAAGGTAAGACCGGTATCGGTGAAGTTTTTGCCATCAACTGTGCGTGGATCCTGTCGGAAATATCCACCCAGTCTGTAGCGCACTTTTTTCACAAAACGGTTGTAGGAGATATAGTCGGGAATATACTCCACCCCTCCGGAGAGTGAAAATGTGTTGCGGAGGGTTTCCGGCCGCGCTTCATTGACATATTTTGACCAGGCTTCAACGCCCAATTGCACGCCAACTTTGAGTTTGTTGGCATTGACATATTGTATTCCAAGGGTAAAAGTAGCCGGTAAGGTAATGGATTGCTGCACGTCGGTATTTTGAAGCAGGGTATCAGCGTCCAAGTACTGGCCACTCGACAGGAGCCCCCGACTTCTGATTTTATACTGGTCTGTGATCGTATTTAGGTTGTGCTTACCTTCTCCATCCAGGCCTAAAGTGATCCATTTTTGGGGTGTATCTTTATCATTTTCGGTGTTTTCGAGTATGATATCGTGTTGCACGCCCAATTTCCATACAAAACCGTTTGTTGCAATTTCGTCTCTGTAGTTGTTTTGGAAAAATATTTGCTTAAAGGTATCCAAGATGCCGGTTGGGTCATCTACAAAAATGGTGGTATTGGAATAGGTTGTTTTGCCGAACGCCCAACCGAGATTGGCGCCAAAAGCGGTGTTTTTGTACTTGGCTGCGTTGCTCCAAGTGAGCCGGTAAGTGCCGCCACTGCCTACAAAAGAACTCTGAACGGTGCCAAGACCGGGCAGGGCATCTTGTGTTTGGACATCATATCCAACCAGTGTTCCCGGGGTGAGGGCGACTCCCATACCGTATTTCCAGGGTGACTTTGCCCGGTCCAATACCTCATTGATGGGGCTTTTGAGGGTAAACCCCAGTGCTAAATACGCCAAGTTGCCACTCCAGATGTCTTGGGTAGCAGTAGCGGATTTAAAATGGCCGAATTTGGTGTACAATCCTGTTTCTAGGGTTGTAGACCGCAGATAGGCAAAGGATGCAGGGTTTTCAAGGTTCAGGTGAAAGGGATCGTGAAAGGCCGCTGTTTGCCCCCCCCATGCTGCGGCATTGGAAAAATACTGGTTCACCTGATCTCCAATACCATAGCGGGAGTAAGGTGAATTTGTTTTGGGTTGCGCCCGGAGGGCCAAGCTGCTCAGCAGTAAAAATGAAAGGGTTAGTAATCTCATGGTAGTTGTGTTCGACCCAATAAGCTATTATGTGTTGAAAATCAATATGTTGTTCAATCCGTACAAGGTCAAATCAGGTTCTGTAGCGCCCCCGGGTAAAGTCAGATACGGTTCAAAAAATAAAGCATCCCCGCCGGTCAATACCACGTGTAGTGGGGCGTATTCTTGTTCAAAAAGCCCTATGGTGCCCGTTATTTCCAAACAGGCGCCGCGCAATGCGCCGTTTTGCAGGGCGGTTGTGGTACTCTTACCGATGAAATGCCGGGGTATTTCCATGGGCACGAGCGGTAGCCGAGCGGTAAAGTGGTGCATTGCCTGAATCCGCATGTTGGCTCCCGGCGCAATATTGCCTCCGAGATAAACGCCGTCAGAGGTCAGCAAATCATACTTGATGCAAGTGCCGCAATCAACGACCAAATTGTTTGTACCGGGAAACAACGCATGCGCCCCCGCAACCGCTGCCAACCGGTCTTTCCCGAGTGTTTCCGGGGTGTCATAACGGTTTTCAAAAGGCAAGGCCGTTTCAGACGTTAGTTCGATTGTTTGAAAATTTTCACGCAGGCAACGTTCGAAGGAGGGGTCATGTTGGATGACGGATGAAAATATGACCTTTTGGGCGCCGTGCTGTCTGCCAAACGCAACGATTTGATCCACCGTCCAATCTTCCCATACGCACTGATCCAACAGTATTTTCTGCTGAAAAAGGCCGATTTTAACCCGAGAATTACCAATGTCAACGCAAACATTCATGGACGGTGGCGAAGGTCGGGTTTTCCTGTCAAAAAACCATTGAACTTGTATAAAGTAGCGGTAATAACTTAGGTGGCAGTTGGAATCCCCGCCAACCACAACGGCATAAAAGTGCGTGTTTGGAATAGATATCCGAACCAATAC
>JBIPOY010000315.1:0-4307 GCA_044378705.1 Saprospiraceae bacterium | reverse complement strand
GTGCTAGTCTCCCGCGCACCCGCAACCTGATCTGCGTGATTACAACATTTTCATTCCTTGCGGGCTTCACAACTTCAGGTTGCGGGTGCGCGGGAGACTAGCACTCTAATTCTGTATACTATCTTATGATTACGTCGTATTTGTTGGTCTGCCCTTCCATTGGTTGGTCGTATGTATATTGACTCAAATGTAGAATTGTCTTCATTAATTCTAAATGCAATTCCGATAAATCCACGAGCAAATTCCGGGGCTGTTGGCAATAATCTACTTAAAACCTTTACTTCAATTTCTCCATCTCTGAAACCTACTCCTTTTATCTTAACAAAAGTGGGTTCATCAAACGGCTGAATGGATGGGTCTTTTATAACTTGAATGACCGGCTGATTTTCTATTTTTGTTAATACATAAGAAACTTGATAGGGCGCTAACATCTCACGTACCAAAGGGAAAAAAGTACTTTTTGTACTGCCAAGAAAAGGGGCAACGCTTTCCCAAAAAGCTGAAAAATTATCGTTGTGGCAACCATGTCCCGCATTGGGAATAATACAGATTTGATGATTGGGAATATATCGTGCGGCACTTACAACTCTCTCAACAGGATTTCCGCCATCTTGATCGCCTGAAACAACCATTACAGGGCACTTTATCCTGCTTAATAAATCTTTACTTACCGTAACATGGTTGTAACAATTTGCAACTTGCGTAAACAGGTCCTCCAATCGGGCTGGTTCGGGCATGAGTGTTAGTTGTTGCTCCCAAAAGGGTTTGTCCATTTCAATGGCTTGCTTGGCTGTTAAGTTGAATGCTCTTAATCCCGGTCTCAATTCTCCTGCACCAATAACAATCATTTTTTTTACTCTTTCAGGGTACATCGCACCAAAATTGTAGGCAGAATATCCCCCATCACTAAACCCAATGACAATAACACTATCCTTTGTAACCGTATTGATCACTGCCAAAGCATCATTGGCTCGTTGGTCAAGTGTCAGCGGTTCTGTCCCAATCTCTGATTTGCCATGCCCCCGCGTTGAAATCGCTATTACTTGAAAATTTGCTTTTAATTTGTCTATTAAATCAGAAAATTCCATGATTGAACCAAATAGCCCACCATGTAAAAGCACTACGGGCTGTCCATTTCCATAGATTTCGTAATAAATTTTAGCATCTTTAGACTGCACATATTTTCCAACGTCGGAATTTGCACCATAAGGTATGCTGTTGACGACATTTTGAGGTTGAAATGCCCTCCTTATGCTTTGTTGTCCGTAACTATATCCACAGCTTAAAGTGATAAATAGAACTAAAATTATTTTTTTTATCATAAAGATTGTTTTAAAATTTTCGGTTTTTCCTGTTCTAAAATTTTCACAAACCATACTGAGTACTGCGAATACGCAGCCAAAAATCGTATTTGAACGGCTGGGCACTCGAGACTATTTTTCGTAAAGGGGGAAATTTGCCATATAACCGTGCACAGCGCTTTTGATGCGCGCTTGAACGTTGGTATCGTCCGGGCTGCTCAACACTTCATCCATCCACATTACAACCTGGCGACAGTCGTCTTCGTTGAAGCCTCTAGTGGTTATAGCAGCGGTGCCAACTCGAATACCGGATGCCGTCATGGGAGGTTGTGGGTCAAAGGGAATCATGTTTTTATTCACCGTGATGTCTGCTTGGCCCAATGCGTAATCAGCAGCTTTTCCGGTAACATTTTTTCTTTGTAAGTCAAGCAGCAACAGGTGGTTGTCAGTCCCCCCGGACACTATATCATATCCGCGAGCCACAAATTCTTCTGCCATGGCCTGGGCGTTTTTCACCACTTGTTGGCAATACAGCGCGAAGGAAGGTTGCAATATTTCGCCAAATGCAATGGCCTTCGCGGCAATCACGTGCTCCAAAGGACCTCCCTGCATCCCCGGAAAAACGCCACTATCCAAGATACTGGACATCAAGAGCGCTCCCCCCTTTTTCGTGGTGCGCCCCCAAGGATTTTCGAAATCTTTTCCCATCATAATGATTCCGCCACGGGGCCCTCGTAAGGTTTTGTGGGTGGTACTGGTCACAATATGACAATGTGGGAGCGGGTCATTGAGCAATTTGGCAGCGATTAACCCGGCCGGGTGGGCGATATCTGCCAACAACAACGCCCCCGCAGCATCCGCAATTTGCCGAAAGCGAGCGTAATCCCAGTCGCGGGAATAGGCAGATGCGCCGCAAATAATCAACTTGGGTTTTTGGGCCATGGCCATGGCTTCTACCTTATCCATGTCAATTCGACCCGTTTCCTGCTCCACGCCGTAGAAAAAAGGCTTGTACACCTTTCCCGAAAAATTGACCGAAGAGCCGTGGGATAAGTGGCCTCCGTGAGAAAGATCAAATCCCAGTATTGTATCTCCCGGTTGGAGACATGCCAAAAACACCGCCGCATTGGCCTGTGCGCCAGAGTGCGGCTGTACGTTGGCCCAGGCAGCGCCAAAAATTTCTTTGAGCCGATCAATGGCAACTTGCTCTACCTGATCCACTATTTCGCACCCACCGTAATATCGGCGCCCGGGATAGCCTTCTGCATATTTGTTTGTCAGGCAGGACCCCATTGCGTCCATTACAGCTTGGCTTGTGAAATTTTCAGAGGCTATAAGCTCAACGCCGTACCGCTGGCGTTCAAGTTCTTTTTCAATGAGTGAAAAAATAATATCGGGCATGGCTGTGTTGCGTTGAAAGGTGATCGTTGTGTACGTGCTGCAAAAGTAGGTAAACTATACTTTGATTTCGGCGATAACTACTTCGGTGGTCGCATCTGAAACAAAAAAATGTAACTGGTTAGCGTGGTCGCGTCTGAGATAAAAAAGGACCTTTATTCCTCTTAGCATGAAGCGCGTCTTCATGAAAACTCAACGGCGACCCTCTAAAATAAGCACGGGTAAGCCCTAGCTTACCCGTGCAGACTCATCGTTTACCGAAAGACGTATACTAGAAACCAAGCCGTGCGGTCACCCAAAAATTACGCCCTGCAGCATTTATGCCCGAAGCAAAGGTCCGGTATTGCATATCCAAAACATTGTCTATTCCCGCCTGTATGGTGAGGTGGCGGTTGTATTTGTATGAACCGCGGAGGTTGGCGGTAAACCACGCGGGCATGCCATTTTTGGGCGCATACTGAAGGTTATCCTCTCCCTCCAGATTGTAATCAACGAGTTTTTTTTGACCGTTGAAAAGCACGATACCTTCGATGGAGGCACGGGTTGTGTGCCAACGCACGCCAAATTTTCCATACATCGGAGGAATGTGGTCCAGGGGTGTTTGCCTGTTGGATACGTCCAGAATGGTGCCCGATGTGTACGCAATGGACGCATACATGGCCAAATTAGTATATACATCTGCCCCAAGCGTGCTGCATATTCCCCGGAGATTGGCTTTTCGCTTGTTCTGACTTGCCAAAACGCGACTCAAAACACCATCATAGTCAATGCTATCCTGACCATTGAACTTGAAGTTATCCGCTACAATCGCATCGCGAAGTGCCGTCATCCAAAACACATTTTCCCACCGCACTTTATCTGAAAGGTTGCGAGATACGTTGATATCCAAATTCAATGTTTTTTCGGGTTTCAGGTCTTTGTTGGGAACAATGACACTGCCTTTTTGGGAATCAAACACTTTGGTTACGTCATCTACATTGGGTACCCGAAAACCGGAAGAAAGATGGAAGGCGAGTCGCCAGCCCTCTTCCCCATTCCAAACAGCTCCCAGATTCCCCGAATAAGTAGGCGCTTTTTGCGCAATATGATCAAATGGGAAAGGATAAAACTCCTTGTTGACAAAAGAGCAGAACAGGCTTGAATATCCCAATCGTAGCCCCTCACTGAATGACCAGGAACCACCGTTACCAGGTTGCCATTGATGGGTAACATACGCGGCTGCATTGAAAAGACGACTACCACCATCCGGATATCGGGTACTTTGTGTGGTGGTTTCACCGGTAACCACATTGAAACGGCTTGCGGTGGAATTTACATCGTTGTACTGACCATCAAGCCCGAGGCGTAGAGATTGGTTCTCATAGTTTTTTACCCATTCGGCCAACAGGCCGTAAACAAATACTCGTTCAATACGATCCGTTCGGCCAGACGCTCCAAAACTGCGGTTGTGGCGACTTTCTTCAACATTTTGCCAACTTGCAGTGAGGTTAAACGCGTCAAAGGCGCCAATGTCTTTTTGATTGAATATGTACGCAGCCATCAGTCGTTTTTGTGGTCCGTAATACCATTCTGAAAACGCCAATCCGGAACCTGCACGATCGGTAAGAC
>JBIPOY010000314.1:0-4318 GCA_044378705.1 Saprospiraceae bacterium | reverse complement strand
TAGCTCATTCTCCGATGAAAGTATTTGCAAGCGATATACGGCCTGGGTAAATGCGTTCAAATCTAGGTGGCTGTCAGTAGTGTTTCTTGTGATTTGCAATTGACCTAGTGCCGTGTCCAGTCAATGGCCCACGAATATGGCGGTTCAATTTTCCCTTCCTCTGCGTTGTTCGTCGGTTACAATATCCCGTATTGAGCCCTCCTCACGCCTTGATGAATGAAAAATTTGCCTCCCCAATTCATGGGTCATTGACTGGACGCGGCACTAGTGAGTTGAATACCTTTACCGTCACAGGCCCGTCTTGTGCACGGGTCCAGTAAACATGCCCTGTTGTCGTAGGGTATAATGAAATTTCCTTTGTAATGTCAAAATCACCCTTCTGTGTGTGCTGATTTCGTTCGCCTATATTGCAAAGTTCGTGGTCGTCGAACGGCTGCATGTGCGAACGTGCTGACGTTTAGGAAGCTTTTTCGTGCGGCCTTAGTTCGAGGCCCTTTTATTCTATTATTATCTTTTTAACCTCTGACCAGCCCGTATCATCGGTTATCTTTAACAAATAAAAACCTGGTTTGAAGTTATTGATACGCCTTTGGATTTTGACGGGATTTCCCTGTTGCGTATCAATAAATATGTTACTTTCAGCCAAGCAAAACATTTCCGTTCTTACAATTTTTGTACCTTCCTTATGTTGGATGGTGATGTCCCCCGAGGTTGGGTTAGGGTAAATATCAATCCGGCTTGCATGCTGGTGTGGTTCATGAGTACTCACGTTAATGGTGTCACAAGGCGATTCATCCAACGCTCCAAGCCGATAATCGGGATAGTTGGGCATGGCCGCAAAATGATAGTTAGGCAGTTCAATAGCGTGCTGCCTGACCTCACATGCCAGGCCCGCCGAATCGGGGTGTTCTATGACGTGCAGGTAAAAAACGGGCCCAAAAGAGTTGATGTAAATCTTGCCATCTGGTGCGAGTTGTGATTTGTAAAAATCGGTCTGGTTTACACTAACAAAACCGTCATAAGAAGCTACTAATATCCTGCTGGCGGCAATGTCCTGCGCTTCAAGATCATACTGGTATATCTCTTTTAATGTATGATAATACAAAAAACGACCGCTGGGTGACAAGGTCATGCAGTTAATTGGGAATTCTCCTTGTGGCCCAATCGGTATATGAACTGGATTCGACATCTGCCCGGTACAGCGGTCAAAATCAAAAAGGTTCAGGCCGTACGCTGTGTGACAGCGAATATACTTCGAGCCACCAGTAGTGAAATGTACTCCGCCACTCCGACTATATTTACCCCAATTACTCCCGATACACTGCTTGTTCACTACATGTGGGCCGGAAAGGTCGATTAAGATTTTGTAATAGCAGTTTCCGTTGAACTCTGGTGCTAGAACCCACCAGTCACGCCCGTTGGCGTGGCGCACGGCCTGTAAGGCGCACGAACTGAGCGTGTCCGAGATGATCAGGTTGTTTTTGGAGACTACTTTACCAAGGCCGTTGTTCTGTGACATATCCACTACTGTATGGTAGAGGTGCAGGGGCGCAAACTGTGAACCTCCCGGCTGTCCCACGTTAAAAGCTTCGTAGTCCCAATGCAAAATCTGATACACTTGTTCATCATCGGGCTGTGGCAGAATAATTACCGAATTGTCATTGGGGTTGGCAAAAGGGTTGACGCTGCACCAATAGGTCTGTACCTGGCCAGGGTTCAGCCCTTCACCGTTTTCCATAACTTGGTGATTTTTGTCAAAAGCCGTGCAGTTGTTGGTGTAAAAAAGAAGTTTACCCCCTTTGTCACTCATACAGGCAAGGGCTTCCCTCGCCCTGCCGTTGGTTCCCCCCAATGCTGATATATTCAAGGTTTCACCATCAAAACTGAGGATATTGCCGCCAAGATTTAAGTTAGTGAACACCCAATTATTGTCATACCTATTTTGTCCAAAAACTACACAGGAATAGGCTGTACAAATCAGAAAAAAAAGCAAATACCGCATGTCTTTCAATAAAAGCACAGGCTGCGACCCGACCAGGTCGCAGCCTGTATGGTGAATGGAATTAAGGTTTTACGACAAAAACTTTGATGACCTGTCGCTTACCGTTGCTGCCGCTAACGGTGCAGATGTACACGCCGGAGGGCACACCTGAGAGGTCAAGGTACTTTGCCTCGTCAGCAAGTGTGAACTGCGCTTCCCGCCATGCGCTTCCAGTCATATCTTGAAGGATGATCTGCCCGTATTGGTCAGGCAATGTGCGGACAAAGATACCTTCGGAGGCCGGGTTGGGATAGGCCAATGCTTGTATGGTCAGTTGTTTTTTGTCGGATCGCTGGCCAAAACTGTTGTCTAACACCTGTTCCTGTACGGGAGGGGCTATTGGGTAGCAACCGGTGTAGTCGTCGCTCCAATTGCCCTCGTTGCAGCCCGTGAGCAGGCCCCGTGCGCGATAGACCCCGTGCCCGTCAGTTTTGGGACACTCGGCGGCGATACTGGTGAGCACAGCGACCTGTGCAGCAGTAAGTTCGCCGTTCTGGAAAAGCTCCCGCCGGGTGGCGATATCGTTCACCGTTTTTTCGTGCTGTTCGTAGTCTTTGGCAGCTGTGACCGCGTTGTTGAGCGCAAGCGCCTCCTGCAATTTTGACATCAAAACAGCCTGATACGCGGTATTTATTTCACTGTACAGGCTGTCTAGCCTGCGCAGTTCACCCAATGCAAGGTTCTTGCCATTCTGTGCGGAAGTCAACGCGGCAGCATTGGTGGATGTGTCCATGATCGAATCCGCCAAAAACAACTCGCTAATGGCCAAATTTTCCCCTGTTTTTATCTGGCTCAACTGCGCCGCAAGGCTCGCCGAAACTTTCAGACCTTCAGCTATTTTTTCCTCAACAGCGTAGAGTTGACCCACTGAAGTGTTCGACTCACTGGCAAGGAAGGGACCAAATTCGGCATAGATACCCTGTAAACCAGGGTTTTGCATCAATTTGGCGTACAGGTAACGCTTGGCCGTCCAGGCGTGAGCCGTGCTAAAGCCCGTCAAGTTGATGGTGCCTACGGCAATGGCCCTGTCAGTTTCTGTGGGCCCAGTAATATGGTCAATGCAATCACCCTCGCCTGGGAACCCCGTCGGGTCTGGCTTGAACCACTCGTCCATCTGGTTGGGGTCTATATCCGCCGGGTGATATTCAGAAAAAAAGGCATATCCCAGTCCTTGTGTGTTTCGCACCGATTGCGCCGTGTGAGCCCAAATCCGAGAGTCTTGTGCATTCTCTGGCGGCCAACAGTATGCATGCCACGTAGGTATTATGTTGATCCACTTGTCGTACCATTTGTTGCCATTATGCTCGCCGCCCTCTATTCCTTGTTCCCCGATGAATCCATCTTCAACCCGGAAGGAGTTTCCTCCTCCAGTATGGGTATTGACAAAGTGCTGTGTACCCATGCTCATCCCTCGAAAGTACATCGGATAGACGCTCTCCCGCAGGTCGTTCGCACAGAATACGGTGTTGGTAAAATCCTGTGAATAGATTCCGGTAAAGAAATTATTTGAGAACGCTGTGCTTGGGTTGTAAGTAAAGATGTTGCCAGAAACATGATTCCCTCCCCCTATTGAACCCCAAAGATACATGCCTACATCATATCCAGCAGATGACAATGGCCCCCAAGACCCAGAGTCAAAAGTATTTGAATAAATGCTAAATTGATTCTTGGTACCATTTGCTAAGAGTATTCCGTATAACGGGGCGCCGTTAAGATTTTCAATAGGATGGTCTATAAAAAAATCATTGAATTGTATAATTGTTGAGGTGGTAGAAGGATACTCTCCTGTTAGGTATACTTCAGAGGACCAGGTATTTGACAGCTGCGCCACCGAGAAGTTGAAGTTGTTCCAGTCCACCCGGATGTTCGTGCCGCCGCCCATCGTCGCGCCGCCCACCATTTCGATGCCCCGGAGGTGTTCCGTTTTTTCGGGGTCAGAGAAATTGCCGCCAAAGAAATTATGGTTGATATCAACCGCCGCGTTCAGCGCAAACCCGGCAGCCTGAATGTGGCGATAAATGTTGTTGCCACTGGCTTGCGGTGCTACGTCGTCAGTGTAATTGAAATTATTGTTCTGCGCGACCAGACCGCGTGTTTCCAAAATGTTCATGCCCCGAAAGCCGTTGTTGAGAAAAATACAACGCTCCACTCGCAGGTTTCCCTGCGCCATGAAGATGCCGTCGTTGAGCACACCCTCAAATCGGCAACGGTTGACGGCAGACGTGCCCCACCACTGCGACTCGAAGCGCACCCCAAACTGTATGTTACGGAAAGTGT
>JBIPOY010000046.1:0-12579 GCA_044378705.1 Saprospiraceae bacterium | reverse complement strand
ACGTTGGTTGTTGCCCCCCACCCCGACGACGAAGTGTTTGGTTGTTGCCCCCCACCCCGACGACGAAGTGTTTGGTTGCGGAGGCGCAATCGTCCGACACGTTGCCCAGGGGGATACACTCCTAGTAGTGATCGCAACAGATGGTGGTTTTCCTGTACGCGACCAACAAAACACGAACGAGTACGCCACTATCCGAAAAACAGAGACTTTGTCGGCAGCAGACATACTTGGTTACGGGCAGCCTGTGTTCCTGCGATACCCAGATAGAAGTTTAACAGCAGACGAGGGCCTAATAGGAACACTGCTGGATATTATAACAAATTTTCACCCTGCCAATATTTACCTGCCGGCTGCATCAGAGATACATCCCGACCACCGAGCCCTCCACAAAGCAGGAACCGAGGCAGCCATTCGGTACGACCAAGATGTCAATCTGGTGTATTATGAAGTGGGCCAGCCCTTGCACCCAAACTTCTTGCATGATATCACCAATATTCACCCTCTCTTAGACCTCGCGATGGATTGCTTTGTCAGCCAACAAGCAGTACAGGACTATAAACGCCACATAAATGCCTTACACACATACCGTACATACACCCTCAACAGGGAGGTGCACTACGCTGAAGCATTTAAAATGGTGCGTTCCAATCGTTTAAAAGCAGGAGATACCCTCTGGCAACAGCAAACCAAATGGGCCACAAAAGTAGGTGTTACACCTGGCCCGGTATCCCGGTATCCACTGATTTCTGTCATTGTCCGAACCATCAACCGCCCTGAACTTCCTGAAGCGTTACAGTCATTGGCACAACAAACCTATCCCAATATTGAGGTCATTGTGGTAGATGCCTTGGGAGAAAAAGAATTGATGTTGGGTGTTCGCTGCGGTCGTTTCCCCTTACGGGTTGTTTCAAAAGCGCGCGCCCTTGACCGCCCTTCAGCGGCCAACGCAGGGCTAGAAGCTGTTCGGGGAGATTATTTTTGTTTTTTGGACGATGACGATCTGATGTTACCCACGAATATCGAACATTTATACCGTGTTTTATGGCCGAGTAGCGCTCCTGCCGCCTATTGCATTGTGGAAATGGTGAATCAACACGCTGAGACCCAGATTATTTACGATCGGGAGTACGACTTCGAACAACTATTGCTGGGAAACTTCATTCCCAACCTAGCACTGCTTTTCAAAAGCAACATCATACAGCAACATTGCAAATTTGATACTGCTTTTCCGTTGTTCGAAGATTGGGATTTCCTACTCCAAGTGGCACAACTGGGCGATTTCATTTTCGTGAAAACCAAAGGAGGTATTTACCGGAATTTACAAGAGTCCGGAGTGTATGACCAGTCAGACGTTTCTTTTCATTATCGGAGAAAATTATTTGAAAAATGGATCGCTCGAATACCCGACCACCTTTTTGATTCGGTCATCATCCAACGCGGCAACAGTTCTTACCACACTACAGTACAAACGGATCAGTTGTTCTTTAGAACAGACACCAACGAATTCTCTGAACATCATTCCGTCAGCGTAAACGTTACAGCTCAATTCACAGAAATATCTTTTTTACTGCATTCTGTTGCCAAAGTCACCCAACTTCGATTTGATCCACTCAACGACTGCACCCACATTGAATTGCACGGAATATTCTTACTTCGAGACGGTCAAAAGATCGACATCCCACTCCAATTGTCATCCAACGCCCTGTTGGAAAATGGTTCGGAATATTTTTTTGATACCAACGACCCACAAATATTCATACACTTTGATGCATTTACACCCATTCAAATAGAGGAAGTGCGCATACAACTTGATTATCTGACGGGTGGACTCCAAGCCGCCCTTGATCTTTTAAAGCAAAAAACAACCATTTTTTCTGAACACCAACAAGCTTTGCAGCACAAACAGGGCGAAGCTCTTGCAACGAACCCCTCTGTATAGCAACAATCTAAAACGCTTCGATCATAAAGTATGTCGTTTATTTGACGCAATAGTGTGCCCAAGACAAAGCCGTCTTGACCGCTATTCAGCTACATTGGCTGTACAAAATATGGTATCGCGCAAAAAAATACGCCAAATATCTATCCCCCTTTGGATATTTGCAGAAAATACGGAGCATAATTTGATATGAGCACCAAGAAAATACGCATTGGAATCATTGGGTCTCGCGGAATCCCCAATTATTACGGAGGGTTTGAGCAATTTGCGGCGTATCTGGCGCCGGGACTGGTAGAAAAAGGGTTTGAGGTATTTGTGTACTGTCCACACCACCATCCTTGGAAGGAAAAAACGTATCGCGGTGTTCAGTTGATTCGCTGTTTAGACCCTGAACCCTTCATGGGCGGCACCGGGCAATTTGTGTATGATCTGAATTGTATTCTTGACAGCCATTCCCGCAATTTTGATGTTCTCTATCAACTTGGATATACGACAAATGGCATTTGGCAAAGGTTGATGCCTAAAAATACAGTGTTGGTCAGTAATATGGACGGCCTAGAGTGGAGCCGCGCCAAATACGGTTCCCTCGTGAAAAAATTTTTACACTTGTCAGAAAAAATGGTCGTCCGGCGGAGCGATTTTCTCATTGCCGATGGCATCCCTATTCAGCAATACTTGCTCGATACCTATGGGGTTGAGGCAACCTACCTTGCATACGGGGCCGATCTATTCGATGACCCAAACCCTGAGAAACTCCAAGCATTCAGGCTTTTACCACAGGAATATATGCTGGTCATCGCCAGAATGCAACCCGACAATCATATTGAAACAATCATTCAGGCAGTATTGATGTCTGGAAGTAATACGCCTTTGATGGTGGTTGGGACTACAGCCAACAAATACGGCGCAGCATGGAAGAAAAAATACCAGTCGCCCAACATTAGGTTTCTGGGTGGTATATTTGACCCGGAATTATTGGACAATCTGCGACATCACGCTGCCCTTTACTTCCATGGACACTCCGCCGGTGGAACCAACCCTTCTTTGCTGGAAGCCATGGCAGCTTCTGCTCGAATTTGTGCCCACGACAACCGTTTCAATCGGTCTGTACTTGGAGAAGGGGCTTTGTACTTTCAAGACTGTGAAAGCCTTGCCCTTATCATTGCACAAAAAAAGAATGACGCTGTATGGGAGGCAAGGGTTCAATTCAACCGCAACAATATTCAAGAAAAATACAAAAAAAGCCGGATTATTGACCAATATCATCAATATTTCAATGGCATAGCACCGACCATCGGTGCACATAACTCGCAACAATGAATGGAGATAACGCCAGATTCAGTGGTATAATAGGCCATGCGGGAGACTACTTTCTGCTCAATATTTTTTTCGTGGCAGGATATGTGCTGTCTTCCGGATCCGTGGCGATCACAGGAGTTCACATATTGTTTTTTTTCTATTTAAATATTGTTTGGTTCTTGTTGAGTGCTGTGTTTGGTTTGTACCGAATCGGACGAGCTTTTAATATTTCCACCATTTTATCTAGTTATACCAAAATAATAGTTTTTTTCTTCTTTTTGTTTTTGGTGTTTTTTCAGGTTCACTCGCTGACATACTATCCGAGGGAGAGCATAAAAGTTATTTTCCCGATTTTCTTTTTGGTATTATTGGCGTGGGAATTGGGTATTTACTACACCTTAAACTATTTTCAAAAAAAGCAATATTATCCGCGGGTAGTCATTTTGGGGCGATCGGAAACAGCCCTGAATATTTTTCAATATTTCCAGAGAAATACTGCCATAAGGCATCAATGTCTGGGGTTTGTTGACATGGGAGTACGGTCTGTAGAACAGAGCTTGGGCCATTTTTCAGATTTACAGGAGATTATTCAAACACATGCGGTGGATGAGATTTTTGTCGCCATGGACGATCTGCAGGCTACTGAGAAAAAAGTATTGGCTGATTGGCTGAACAATAGTCCTGTGAAAGTAAGGTTGATCCCGGACTTGGGTAATTTTTCCTTTCACAGCATCGAGATGCACTATTTTGGGAATATCCCGGTGGCATCTTTGTATCGAAGCCCCTTGAGTTACCGATACAATCAACTGTTGAAACGCAGTTTTGATCTGGTGTTTTCGACCTTCATTGTACTTGGAGTACTCAGTTGGTTGACGATACTACTCCTGTTTTTGGATAGGCTTTTTGAGCGAAAAGGCGTTTTTTATCGGCAGCAGCGTACTTCCCTGAATGGCAAAACCTTTACCATCATCAAATACCGATCTATGGTAACCAACGCTGAAGCGGACACGCGACAGGCAGGGGCCAATGATGAGCGCATTACGCCCATCGGATCATTTCTTCGGCGCAGCAGCCTAGACGAGCTGCCTCAGTTTATCAATGTACTGTTGGGTCAGATGTCGGTGGTAGGCCCTCGCCCTCACATGTTGAAGCACACAGAAGAATATCAGCGGGTTGTAAAGTCATATTCGCTCAGACACGTCATCAAACCCGGCATTACGGGATTGGCACAAGTGAATGGTTTTCGCGGAGAAGTGAAGCACGTGTCTGATATACAGGGGCGCGTAGAAATGGACATTGAATACATCCGAAACTGGACATTCAGTCTTGATTTTTACATCATCATGAGAACCTGCCTCTTGATTGCACGTCCGGATTTCGGTTTGCGCCCTACTTTACCCGATCCAGAACATCCTTAACAGCCCACAACACGTCTTTTTTAGAGAGTCCATATTTTTCCAACAGTTCCGCGGGCTTTCCACTTTCACCGAAGGTATCTTTAACGCCGACATACTCCATGGGCACCGGGAGGCGCTGCACCAGCAGGTTGGCGATGGCATCGCCGAGTCCGCCATTGCGTTGATGCTCTTCTGCCACCACCACGGCGCGGGTTTTGCTGACGGAATCAAGAATTGCTTCATCATCCAGGGGTTTGATGGTGTGGATGTTGATCACCTCACAGGAAATACCTTGAGCAGCCAGCTCTTGAGCGGCCTCAATGGCCGTCCACACCAAGTGACCTGTGGCGAATATGGTTACATCGGTACCGGAAGCTAGGTGAAGTGCTTTTCCGATTTCAAATTTTTGATTTTCAGGGGTAAACATCGGCCAAGCGGGACGGCCGAAACGCAGGTACACAGGGCCGTCGTATTCGGCGATGGCGATGGTAGCCGCCTTTGTTTGGGCATAATCACAGGGATTGATCACCACCATGCCCGGGAGCATGCGCATCATGCCGAGGTCTTCCAGGATCTGGTGGGTAGCGCCATCTTCACCGAGGGTAAGGCCCGCGTGTGATGCGCATATTTTGACGTTTTTATGGGAATAGGCAATGCTTTGACGGATTTGGTCGTACACGCGGCCGGTGGAGAAATTTGCAAAAGTACCTGTGAACGGTATTTTACCGCCAATGGCAAGCCCTGCGGCAATACCGATCATATTGGCTTCTGCGATACCGACCTGAAAAAAGCGTTCCGGAAATTCTTTTTGGAAATGTTGCATCTGCAAAGATTCCATGAGGTCGGCAGTGAGACCAACCACGTTGGGGTTTTGGCGGCCCAATTCAAGGAGCCCCTGTCCGAATCCATCGCGGGTAGCTTTTGTTCCGGTGGCAATAATATCGTTGATGTTCATGGTTGTTAAAGCAAAGTAGTAATGGTTTTAAAAAAGCTCGGTCTGCTGGGGAGGTACTTTCATGCGCAGCCTATCAGCGGCATTGTGCTGTGTAGGCAGAACACGATCGTTCTAAAAGTCCTGAAGGGTCTCTGTCTGGAGTTGCGCCAACGCAATGTCCAATTGTTCCTGATTGGGCGCTTTACCGTGCCATTTGTGGGTACCGGCCATAAAATCAACCCCGTGGCCCATGGAGGTTTTCATCAAAACAACCACAGGCTTTCCTTGTCTGCTGCGCTGTTTGGCTTCGCCGAGTATTTCGATCATGGAAGCAATATCATTCCCTTGCTCCAGTACCAGTACTTCCCAGCCAAAAGCTACCCATTTGGCGTGTAGGTCACCAAGGCTCATCACGTCGTCGGTTGGACCGTCTATTTGCTGTCCATTCCAATCAACTGCGACAATCAGGTTGTCCACTTTATGGTGGGCAGCAAACATCATCGCCTCCCAACATTGGCCCTCCTCCAACTCACCGTCACCGGTCAGGCAGAACACCCAGCGGTCATCGCCATCGAGGCGTTTGGCCAGCGCAGCTCCGATGGCAGCCGACATTCCCTGTCCCAAAGAGCCGCTGGCGATACGGATACCCGGTAGTCCTTCATGGGTAGCCGGATGCCCTTGGAGTCGCGTATTGAGTTTTCTAAATGTTTTGAGTTCTTGTACGTCAAAATAGCCGGTTCGAGCGAGTACAGCGTACCAAACCGGAGAGATATGCCCATTGGAAAGGAAAAACATATCCTGGCCTTTGCCTTCCATATCGAATTTTACTGCGTTGTGTTTTAAAACATGGGCGTAGAGCGCGACAAAAAATTCAACACAACCAAGGGAGCCTCCGGGGTGGCCACTTTGGCAGTTGAATACCATTCGCACGATGTCTCTGCGCACTTGCGTGGAAAGTTCTTTCAATTCGTTGATGGAAACCATGTATCGTGGGAAAAAAGCGTCAAAAGTGATGAAAAATGGGTGTTGTCAATAATCGCCGCAAAGGTAGAAAAAGTGTAAACAAAAACGGCTGTCTCCTGAGTGGAGCAGCCGTTAATCCTTGAAATAGGGTGTATTTTTACAGATTTGGGATGGTCAGTACCTGCCCCACCTTGATTTCGTCCGGATCGCTGAGTTGATCGCGGTTGGCTTCAAAAATATGTTTGTACTGCATGAGGTCGCCATAATAGTGTTTGGCGATTTTGCTGAGGCTTTCACCAGATACCACAGTGTGTTTGGCGTAATAGGTGGTGTTTGCAACCTGGATGTCTGCTGCGATATCGCTGGGGCTTTCGCCTCCTACGGCTTTGATTGCGTCCCAAATTTGGTCTTTTTCGAAGTTGGTGCCTACTGTTCCCCAAACGCGGAGAACGCCATCTGCACCTTCCTCTACGTTACCACTCTGAACACCCATGCGTTCTCCGAGTGCCAATACGCTTGCGTACTTTTCTTTAGCTGTCATTTTTTGCGTTTTAATTGAATTGTTACGGTTACAATTATCAAAGAAGCCTTTGTAAGTGCAAAGGAAAGACGTTATAGGCTAATTTTCAACTGTTTTCAAACGGATAATGATTGAATAATATTTGGATAATATTGACCCGTGCGATGGCGTAGATCCTACCAACATAAACGAACAAAAAGCGGCCAGATGATAGGAATCATCTGACCGCGCCTTTCACGAGATTAAACCGAGGAAATATTTGGCGTTTCCGAAGAGGGAAATACTACAGCGGTGTCTTATGCTTGTATCGTTGTAGCGTTCGCCGATTAAGACGGGCAAGCAAAGCGTAGAGCCGGGCTTGTAATTTTTTTTCTTTTCTAACGGGCGGGAGCGAGCGCCCCGACTTTTCGAGGCGCTGACGCCCGTGAGTGAAAAGAGCAACTAATTTCTTATTATGGTTGTGGTGGTTACGCCGAGGGCATGGCGATTATGGACTAGATTCTTTATTCTGGGGTGGTTTGGTGATTAAAAGGGGATTTCTTTTTTTTGGGGTACTGACAATATTTCTTCGGTGTTGTTGGTAAAAGACTGACAATCTGTGTAAGCGTGTTATTGGGATAAGATTGGCAATGGTGTTTTGATGTTTTAATAAATGTTGGGGGGTGAGTGTTTTGTGTGCGCGTGATGGAACCTGATTTCAGTATATCACCAGCTCAACACTCCCCCCCAACATCCTGTATTTATTACTTTGCTTGAATCATTTTCTTGGTGGCAGCATCTGTTTCAGTCTCCAAGGTGTAGTAAAGCACACCGGTGGTTTTGATCATTGCTTTGTCCAGCAGGAAGCTGTTGTACCCTTTAGAAAAATCTCCTTTTTGAGAGTAAACCATCCGTCCTGACTCATCGTACACAGAAAGGTGTGCGGTTGTTGCTTCAGGCAAGTGGAATCCAATGTTTGTGCGGTTGACAAATGGGTTTGGTTCGTTTTGGTAGAGTTCGAAACCAACACCGGTCAGTACAGAACCTTCTTTGCCATTGAAACGCAATCCGATAGACAGTGCCTCAGCTGGTTGGTTATCTACTGCTACTTTGTACGCTTCTGCTTTGGTGATGCGGCTGGAGAGTGACAGCATTTTGCTGATCTCACCGGTGCGTTTTGCCCTGAATTTGAGGGTAAACTCTGCCTGATTGTCACCATTCCAAGAAGTAGTCAAAGCATTTTCAGCGGAGAATACCGCGAAGTTGTCTGTCTTCATATTGTCTGTTGTTACGACATCTACGAGTTCCAAGTCACTGTAATTCAAGGTAAACTGGTAGCCTGTTACTTTTTCGGCAGCCTTGAATTTGACTTCGAATACTTCGTCTGCTTTCACGGTACGATCTTCCACATCAAACACCAAGGTGCCCACGCTGCGATCTTCATTGACCATGAGCGAGTTGGCGATCACGGAGCTGTTCACGTCACCAATTTTGATGGCGACAAAATCATCGGCCATTGCATTGGCTTGAATATCTGCCACTGTTTTGCTTTCAGGGAAAGCGGCAGTGAATGGATTGGCCGGGTTGGCGAAGTTGAATGATTTGTCAACAAACCTCCAGCTGGTGTTAGCAGGCAACTCTTGGTAGATACCCAAGATCAGTTTGCGCAATTCAACAAGGTCAAACGTGGTGATGGAGTTCGACATATTGGCGTCGGCTGCAATCATTTTGTAAGGCGATCCAAGTGGCTGAATACCAAGGATGTGTTTGCTGATCAAGACAAGGTCATACGTTGTAACACCATTGAGCGGGTTATTGTCCAGGGCCGGCGTAACGACGTAGTTGGAGAAGACCGGTACAGCGTGTATGAAGTCATAAGCACCGTTGTGGTCTGTGAGATCAAAGTGATCAAACGATGGTCCTGCAGGGTTTTGACCCGACAATTCCACATCACTCTCTTCCAAGCCTTCGCCGCCTTCCGTTTTCAGTGCACCCGATACGGTGGCCATGTCTGTGACACAGTTTCCACCGTTGTCTTGGATGATGATGTAGGTTTCACAGTAGTCTGTATTTCCGGCAGCATCATTCACCCAAAGTTCAACGGGTTGTGTTCCAATTTCATCGCAGTTAAACTGTAAGGAAACGACTGGGTTACCATTGGCATCCAAGGGGAAACCTGCACCGGTACCGGACTTAATGATGCCAAACTCAAGTTGATCATCCGGCGTATTGTTATCGCTGGAGTACACTAGGAAGTCGCTGGCATACAATACTGCCATACCCCATGCGGTCATGTTAACACTCAAACCGTTGGTACAAACGATGGCTGGTGGGTGGCAATCTTTCACGATGAAAGTATATTCACACACAGCTTCGTTGCCGCAACCATCTCCTACTACCCATTTGATTTTGTGGGTTCCGTAAGGCAATTCAGGCACAACATAAGAGCTCTGTGCTGCTTGTGAATTCCAACGAACAGATGCTGTTAGGGAAGTACCATTTGCCACTGTTTGGAGTGCGAAGCGGTATTTCTGGGCAGCAGACACCTGACGTTCATCGAAGGTACGCACCGTGCCGCCAGTAAAGTTTGGCGTGCTCACGTTGTCAAAGTTCACCGTTCCGGCCAATGGCAGGTTTGAACTGCTGACCGCTGTTTCCATGGTGCCGTCGCTGTCAAGATCTAGGAGCAAGATGTAGCGTACCGTCAGATTAGAGCCTGAGCAAAGATCGGAAGCTACAATGCTCAAATCCGTGGGGGCATCTGCAAGGTCGTGCGATTGAATGACCGGATCGTACCAGTAAGATTCGTTCCACAGACGTGGGTTGTTGTCGGTCAGATCACAGTATTCAACCGGGCTTGGAGGGCATTCAATGGCCGGTGCTTGGTTGTCAATAACTTTGATGATCTGTTTGTACGTGTAGCAATTGGCGTCAGCGTACCAGAACGTACTGAAGTTCGTGGCTTGTGCGTCGTTCGGGTTTATTTTCACCACTGTTGGCGACCATGGTCCGGCGGTTCCGGCAGGCGAAACGGTTGGTCCAGGCAAGTTGGTTGGAGAACCTGTATTCGAATTTGGATTCGGATTCGGTACCGCAACGCAAGCGGCCTGTGGGTTGTAGGTGCACCAGTTGATAATTTTCCAAGTGCGCTCAATTTTGAAACATGCATCGGGTACTACTGTGAATATCTGGTCTTGGTAAGAAACACCCAGCAATTCGCAATCTTCACCGAAGAAAGTAGGTTCTCCGTAAACACCTGTTCCATCGCATACATTGATGACTTTGTCATCCGGGAATTTGATGAAGTAATCTTGTTCGTAGTTCACCACAATTCTCTGTGTGCACTGGCTGGTAGCGCCTTGGCAGTCAAAAGCTCTGAATGTGCGCACGATGGTGCCTTTGTTACAAACAGTATCAAATTGGCTGTAGTTCACCGAGTGTGTGAGGCCTTTTTGACCCAAGTATTCTTTGGTCGGATCAAGGCAGCAGTTGTCGTACACTTTTGCTTTGCCATATACCCAAAGGGAAGGATCAAAGTTTTCACAGGATACTGTCACATTGAGCGGCGACTCACATATTGGCTTCAATCTGTCTTGAACGGTTACTGCGATCTCGCACTCATTGTACACTGGTGTGCCGTCAGGATAGCTCGAGATATTTCCGTTGTAATTCAGTTGGTACACGCGCAGGATAACCATCTGTGTTGTATTGGTCTCGCAGCAGTAAAACTTGATAGAGTCTGATTCTGTGGTTGCCAGTTCGTACTCAGACAAGCCGGAAGGGCTACCATTGCAAGAAGACTGTTCCAGTGCTTTGATACAATCGCTGTACGGTGGCGCACGACGAACCGTGTATTTAATCGGGCTACATTGGTCGTAAGAACCATCGTTGAAGGTTTCCGATTTCACCCAAGTTACCCCGGCAAATTCACAACCATTGGAGCTTTTGTAGTAGCAATCTTGTGGATCATCAACACCTACTGATACAACCGTTGTTTCGTCACAAGCAGCTTGTGGTGGTGAGTAGTCAGCCACGGTCAAGCGGAAAGAACAGGTGCCAACATTGCCACAGTCATCTTGGGCGAAGTACACCACAATGTGGCGGCCCAGTGGAATACAAGGCATGTTACCAAAAGAAGCCAGTGTATCGGAGTAGTTTGGCAAGTTGCCCGGGAAGTCGTACAGTCCACCATCCACAGGGATAAAGGAAGTAGTATCACCGGTGAATGGATCAATCGTTAAGACGAGTGCGTACACGTTGTTGATGCGAGAGCAATTGTCTTCCACGAGGATGTCAGGGAAGTTGAAAGATGCGCAGCAAGTGTACGGATCCGTTGTTTCAACCATATCCGCAGGGCAATCCACAAAAGTAGGACCCGATTGGTCACGTACGTGAATCACTTGCTGATACTGCATGGAACCCATTGCTACACATGGATCAATCACCGTCCAGGTACGCAAGATATCATAAGAGCCATCGCAATTGCCTACCCGTGTATCTTGGTACGCGGTATTAAGGTTGCAGATGTCGGGCAAACCGAAGACATAAGGGAAGCCTTGTAATCCTTGGTTTTGAATCCAGTTTGGTGTTGGATACTCACTTCCGCATTCAAAAGCGGGTTTGTCAATATCATCATAGTCCGGTGGAGCCACAACGTCATCGAAGCGTGGGCGCAACAAGTTGATCGTCTGGATACAAGTGGAGCTGTTACCAGAAAGATCGGTGGCCGTCCAGCGGCGTGTAATAATCTTCGTATAGATCGAGTTGCAACCCTGGGGTGCCACTTGGTCAAAGTACGTGAGCGTAGAAGCTGCACACTCGTCCAACAAACCCGCAGGAACATTGTAGCCATTGAGGCCAAGGGGTGTCACCTGTGGTGGCGTCAAGTCATTCGGAAATCCTGCACCAAAAGTGCCCTGTGAAGTAATTTGTAGCTCGGCGATGTCAACGGAAGAAATCGTAGATGGCAAGCCACCATTTGTGTCGGTCACCCGTATGATCCAAGTACCGTTGGCGTCTTCACCATCAAAACTGCTCAATGAACCCAGTCCAAGCGGAATCTGTGCATTGATGTCGGTCGTATACGTTGCGCAATCCAACAAGTCAGAACCCTCGTCGTCGAAACGCGTGAAGATCGGTGCCGGAGCACAACCCGTAAATTCATTCCAAACGGTTACAATGGTACCCGATGGGCTAATGACTTGGATGCGCAAGTTGTTGAAGAATGCGTCACCAGAAATTTTTGTTCTGAAATCTACGTCATTGACAACAGCACCCGGAGATACCGTCACTGGAATAGAAAAGTCAACCGTTTCTTTGTCGTGCACCAATACTGGCAGTGCTACGTCTGTTGGAAAGTTCAAAGAAAGTGCGGTGGTGGAAGCCACCCGTGGATCCGTGGAGTAATTACAAGGAATGGTAACCTCTGAAGGCCTGCAACTGATTTTAGGCTTCACATTGTCCAGTACTTTTACGTCGGAATAGCATTTGTTGCCATTGATAGGCTCTGTGATGCGCACACGGTAGGTCTTGCCAATGTCTGCAGCCGTAA
>JBIPOY010000313.1:0-4344 GCA_044378705.1 Saprospiraceae bacterium | reverse complement strand
TACAGATTTTGTTTGCGTTCTCGGTTGCGGCATAATTTGGCGTTATTTTCATCCTTTTTTTGAAAAAAATGCGCGTTTTTTGAAAATTAATTCACAATAACCTTAAAAATGCGCTGCAAGATAGGATGAATTTAAAAACAGGCTTATCTTTGCATTGCTCAAATCGAAATGTCGGTGCCAGCCGTCAACAGTAACACCTGCCGCTCCGTTCTACTTCCCTTCTTTATTATACCCGTATTACACGTTTATATAGGGGCGTTTTGAACTTAATTGACGACCATCAAACTCCTTCCAAGTGTAATTCACTGTCGGTTTCTTGATTTTTTAATGAACGAATAACACAAATTCAATACAATTGATGGGGATATCTCCCCGCCTATTCATTTTTTTAAATTTCTTCCCGCCTCGCACGCATCCCTGTCATGACCACCATGCTGATGGTTTTATGCGCGCTCTATTTTCTACAAACTCTTTTTCAGTCCCACCATGTACGACATTCTACAGCTAAACGATAAGCTGGTAACAGAACTCAAAGAAATTGCCCAACGCATCGGCGTGAAAGGCTTCAATAAAATGACCAAGCAGGATCTCATCTATAAGATCTTGGACGAACAGGCCCTCGCAGAGAAAAACTCCGCCGACAAAAGTGTGCCTGTTGTGGATGAACCCAACCCCCAAACAGGCCGCCGCACTAGAAAAGCCGTGCAAATGGGCGCCGATAATGTCGAAAAACCAATCGATGTGCCCGAACCGGAACCCGTAAAAACGCCGGAACCCGTCAGAAGTACACCAATACAACCCGAACGCCGACAAGATAATAATCCGATCAGACAGAATATGCTCGGCAAAGAGCCCAGGCGCGAACCCAGACCACGCGACGAAAAACACCCCCCCTTCCGCGAACGAACACCGCCGCCAGAACAAATAAATCCCAATCGCGAACGAACTCTTTTCCCGGACCAAACACCCCCAAACCGCGAACGAACACCCCAAGACCAATTGCCTGCCAACCAGGAAGGTGGCCGCAGAAAAGAATGGGAAGACCGCCGTAACCGCGACCGTAACCGCTGGGAAGACCGCCGTAACCGCGATCGCAACCGCCCCCAACGACCAGGAGCGCCCGGAGACTCCGGCATGTTTGACCAAGATGCCGCCAAACTAAACGCATTCGATGAAGATGGCTTAGTCACCCAAAATATCCCAACAGAGGAAGAAGAGGTCATGGCCGCTAGACCCCAACCTCCCGCAAGAGAACCCAGAGAAACGCGTACCACCGACCAGGCACGGCAAGAACAAGAGCCGGAAGTGATGCCCCAAATGCCCAAGGAAAAATTTGACGTCGAACTCGATGGTATCATTGAAGGCCTCGGCACCTTGGAAATGATGCCCGATGGCTATGGCTTCCTGCGATCTCCTGACTACAACTACCAAACAAGCCCCGACGATATCTACGTCTCCCCCTCTCAAATCAAACTTTTTGGCCTGAAAACCGGCGATACCGTCCGAGGATCTATTCGACCACCCAAAGAAGGCGAAAAATATTTCGCGCTGCTCAAAGTCAGTAAAATAAACGGGCTCGACCCAAAAGATGTCCGCGACCGAGTACCCTTCGATTACCTGACCCCTCTGTTCCCAACCGCAAAATTTACCCTGGTCACCAGCTCCACCGGCCGCGATTTTGGTACCCGAATCATTGACCTGTTCACACCCATCGGTAAAGGACAACGCGGGCTCATCGTCGCTCAACCCAAAACAGGTAAAACTTTCCTGCTCAAAGACATTGCCAATGCCATCACAAAAAATCACCCGGAGTGCTATGTTATCGTGCTGCTCATTGACGAACGCCCGGAAGAGGTAACCGATATGCGCCGCAACGTGAAAGCTGAAGTGGTGGCCTCTACCTTCGATGAAGCTGCCGAAAACCACGTGCGACTCGCAAATATCGTCCTGGAAAAAGCCAAACGCATGGTGGAATGCGGACACCACGTGGTGATTCTGCTCGACTCCATCACACGCATGGCCCGCGCTTACAATACCGTGGCCCCGGCCTCCGGAAAAGTACTCTCCGGCGGCGTTGAAGCCACCGCACTGCAAAAACCTAAAAAGTTTTTCGGCGCAGCTCGTGCCATCGAACACGGCGGATCCCTGACCATCCTCGCCACCGCACTCATAGACACCGGCTCTAAAATGGACCAGGTAATCTTCGAGGAATTCAAAGGTACCGGCAATATGGAACTGCAACTCGACCGCAATCTCGCCAACCGACGCCTCTACCCAGCCATCGACCTCACAAAGTCAAGCACCCGCAGAGAAGACCTGCTGCTCGACAAGGATACCCTCCAACGTATGTTTATCCTTCGCAACCACCTGGCCGATATGAAGCCGGAGGAAGCTATGGAATTTATGAAAAAACAAATGATGCACTCCAGTAGCAATGAGGAATTCCTAGAATCTATGAACAGATAAGGCGCCCATCTTGCCCTTCGAGCCTCCTAAAATAGCCACGTAGCTGGCTTCTGTCCCATGCCCATTGGGTCGGTCATCTCAACTGCTATTGATACATAAAACGCCCATATTGCCCTCCCATTTGAAATCGGGAGGGCAATATGGGCGCATTCCGGCGGTAGCATTGGCTTAAGGGAACCTACCGCTTTTCAATACCCTTAACGCACGAGCGTTATATCCCCATAATATATCTCCACTTCGCCATCGGCAAATTCCACTTTCGCCCACCAGACAAAGACCGCCGGGGAAAGCGGCGAACCACGAAATGTGCCATCCCAGCCACTTTGCTCATCGCCCTGCTGCAAGTGTTCGCCGAGAAACAATTCGCTGCCCCAACGATCATAAACCCGAAGTGCCTGAATTTCCTTCACGCCCCTTGCAAAAAGGGTGAAAAAATCGTTCTCCCCATCACCATTCGGAGAAAATACATTCGGCGCGTATAAATTGCGCTTCCGATCCACCCGTACCTGTACCTGTGCTTCCGCATCACAACCGTTGACATCCCGGACGATTAGGGCGTAATTCGTACTCCTAAATGGCTTGGCCCACGGACGCGCACAATCGGTACACGACAAACCCTCTGCTGGCGACCATTGCCAGGAGGCGATATTGGAAGGCAAAATGTCCGTAAATGGGTCCAACCGTATGGAATCGCCCACCAACAGCGTTGCCACCGTCGGGATACTCAGCGAAGGTAAAAACGGTGGATTTATGGTGACCGTCTCGGCATCGGTGCACCCAAAGGCATCGCGTACCACTAGGGCATAAGTGTCTGGCGGCAGATTATCAACATTGTTTTGGTTGCCAAACAGTTGCCCCCCATCTGAAGAATATTCAAACGGCGATTTACCACCCGTCACAATACCGAAATCAACCGCTCCATTGCGGTCGTTGCAGTTGGGCTGCACAAGGGTGGGGTCGAAAGTTGGAGGTGGTACTGCATTGACCACGACATTGTCGGTGGAAGTACAGCCGTTCAGCGGATTGACAACCGTCAGGGTATATTGCCCAGGAACGTCCACGGTACTGGACGGGGCGTTGACCCCACCAACAAAATGCCCATTGTTGCTAGACCAACTAAAAACCATGTTACCATTGGTTGAAGTGGTACCATTCAGCACGATGTTGGGTCGGTTACAATGCAAATCCTCAGCCGTGCCCGCCTCTGCATCAGGAGCCAAAATGTTCTGCGTTACGAGTGTTTGAGCGGTTGCGGAGCATCCGTTTTGACTGTTTTGAAGGGTCAAAAGGTAGGTTCCGGGTGTATTTACCACAGGCATAAGGGTACTTTGTCCGGAAAGTATATTACCCGAAACGGTCGTCCAGGAGGGCACAAAATTGGCCCCTATACTAGAGCCATTGCCGTTCAGGGTTATATTGTTCTGGATACAGGTCAGCACCATCGGCGGGGCGATGGCCACTGTGGGCGGTGTGGTATTGCTGCCCACCGAAGTCGTAGAAGATGCTGTACAACCCGTGCCGGTATTCGTTACCTGAAGGGTATAGGTGCCCGCGCTACCGACTGTAGGACTGAGGGTCGTTGCCCCATTCAGCAATTGCCCGCCCCCAGTGGCTGTCCAGAGATAAGAGAAGCCACTACCCGTGGAAGAACCACTGCCGTTGAGCGTCAAACTTTGAACCGCACAAGTGATATCACCCCCATTGGCAGCCAAGGCTGTAGGAGGGGATATGTTTTGAAAAACCGGAATCGCTTTGGCTGCATTACAGCCGTTTTGGCTGTTTTGGAGGTTCAAAATATACGTTCCCGGCGCATCAACAACCGCATTGAGGCTGTTTTGCCCGGAGACAAAATGCCCCGTTGTGGTACTCCAGTTGGCG
>JBIPOY010000312.1:0-4348 GCA_044378705.1 Saprospiraceae bacterium | reverse complement strand
GGCATACAAGTTGACGCTTTGTTCAACCCCCATGATGAAGGCCAATTCAGCCCCATGGTCGCTGTTGGGCACGTTGAGGATGGGGGCGCCTCCTATCGTTTGAATCAAAGAGAAAAAACCCGCAGGATCTTGTCCACTCAGGTTGATGACGTTTTGGTGCTCCGTTTCGGTATGAAAGCCCAGGGAGGTGTTGGGATCACCAATTTGGATACCCAACGGATCGGGCATGTCGATCGTAGGCACCCCCGCTACATCGGGATACAGGGCCTGCAACGAACGCCCCATCCAGCCGGAGGCCGTGGAAGCGCCAACACTACTATCAGCACCCGCCAGCCAGATATCGGTGCCCTTGAAGTGTGATTGGTTCATGCTCTCATAGCCGACAGCCTGCACAACATTTGCCCAGCCGCGGTCGTACATGTCCTTGATGGCCGTCATACCCGGGTGTAACCCCACTTGGCTGTCTGAGGGCAATGTATTGTCAAGGGGAATAAACGCTCCATCGCTGATGTGTGTGTAGGGGCGCAGCGCCACATATCGGTCGTAATGGGCTGCCGGAATCACCATATTGAGGCCATCATTGCCCCCTTTGAGTTGTATCAACACCAAAACACGATCCTGTACCCCTTCGCAATCGGCCAAAATACCGGCCATGCGGCTGTTGGCAAAAGGGCGCATGGAAAATCCGTTCACCGCGATGGAGGTAACCCCGGCGGCAGGCAATATTTTCAGAAAATTTCTCCTTTTCATAAGCAATGGCTAACCCCGGGTAAATAAAAAGACTAAAAAGTCCGACAAATTACATTACTTAGAGTGTTTGTGCCGTAAAGGTTTAATTAATCATGCTTATTTTTTTACTTTTCATAATTTCGCACCACAAAACACCTGCGTCAGACACCCAACCAAGTTGTACCCATGAAAAAATTACTCATTGCTCTGTCTTTTGCCCTTTCCGGAACGGCCCTCTACGCACAATCAGCCGAGCCCTACGAATTCAAGGAATACAAACGCCATGCGGCAACGCCGGTAAAAAGCCAGGACCAAACAGGCACCTGCTGGGCATTCAGTACGGCTTCTTTTCTCGAAAGTGAGGCGCTTCGGCTTGGAAAAGGAGAAATCAACCTTTCAGAGATGTTTGTGGTGCGGTATATTTACCGCCTGAAATGCGAAAACTACGTGCGGCGCCAAGGCACTGCCAACTTGGGAGAAGGTGGTCTTTCCCATGATATGCTCCATGCCGTTCAGCGTTTTGGGATTGTACCCGAAAGTGTGTACCCCGGGCGCAGCAACCCGGCACAACCCTTCAACCACAGTGCCCTGGAAAAAGCCCTCAAAGAAACCTGTGCGGTGTTGGTACAACAAGGCAAAGAGGGCAAATTGGACCCGAAATGGATGGAGCAGATAGATGCGGTGCTCGACCAAGAATTTGGCCCTGCACCCGCTAAATTCTCCTACAACGGCGCTGTTTTTAGCCCCATTTCATACCGCGATTTCTTGGGGATCAAACCCGATGAGTACGTGACCATCACTTCCTTTACCCACCACCCTTTTTGGAGTAAATGTATCCTGGAAATACCCGACAACTGGTCCAATGGAGAATTTTACAACCTACCCTTGGATGAAATGATGCGCAGTGCCACCTTTGCCATAGAACAAGGTTACACCTTGGAATGGGATACCGACGTCAGTAATGCCGGCTTTTCTGCCAGAAATGGCATCGCCATTGTACCCGAAAAGCCCTGGCAGGACAAAAATGCTGCCGAGCGTACCAATGCGTTCACCATCTGGGAACCCGAACAAAAAATCACCCAAGAATACCGACAGCAACTGTTCGACACCCAGGAAACCATGGACGATCACCTGATGCACATCACCGGCACCACCGATGAAAAACATACAGGCATTTACTTTATCGTCAAAAATTCCTGGGGTGAAATATCCAACTACAAAGGATACGTCTATACCTCAGAAGCCTATATGCGCCTGAACACCATCTCCTATACCCTCCCCAAAAGCGCTCTGCCACGGGATGTGCGCCGGCGATTGGGCCTCGAGCCCGGCGACGTGAACATTGAAAACAATCGGAAAGCCGACATGCAACTCAAACCGGCGCCCGCAACCGATACTACTCCTGCCAACGCCAAACCAAATGCGCCCGACAACTCACCACAGATGCGCCCTTCCAAAAAAGTCGTGAAAGGCGGCAAACCGAAGGAATAACCGAATCCTATTGCCTGTAGTGTTCCTCAATATCAACGACACATTAACTTGTTTTATGAAAAACACACCACTTACCGAGAAGCATACCGCACTTGGCGCCAAAATGGCCGAATTCGCCGGCTATAACATGCCCATTTCATACACCACCATCTCCGAGGAACACCACGCCGTACGCAAAGCACTGGGGGTATTCGATGTGAGCCACATGGGGGAATTCATCGTGCGCGGCAAAGAGGCTACTGCTTTTTTACAAAGCGCCACCAGCAACGATGTCAGCAAACTGGTTCCGGGTGACATCCAATACTCCTGTATGCCCAATAAAAAAGGCGGAATCGTGGATGACCTCCTCGTGTACCGCCTCGATGACGCACCGGAAATGACCACCGAGGGCGAGCAATCCTTTATGCTCGTGGTCAATGCCAGCAATGAAACCAAAGACTGGCGGTGGCTCAAACGCCTGTCCCGCGGTTTTGACGTGAAGATGCAAAATATTTCCGCTAAAACAGGCCTCATTGCCATCCAAGGGCCCAAAGCAGTAGAAGCCTTGAAAAAACTGACCGACCTTGACCTCGGCGCCATAAAATACTACTCTTTCAAACGCGGTAGGTTTGCAGGATGCAACAACGTCATTGTCTCCGCAACAGGCTATACCGGGTCCGGTGGCTTTGAAATCTATGCAAAAAACAAGGATCTGGTCAAGATTTGGGATAAAGTATTCAAAGCCGGCGAAAAATTTGGGATCAAACCTTGTGGGCTCGGCGCACGTGACACCCTCCGCCTCGAAATGGGATACTGCCTCTATGGAAACGACATAGACGACAAAACAAGCCCCCTCGAGGCAGGCCTAAGCTGGATTACCAAACTCAACAAAACAGCTGACTTCCCCTCCAAAGAGCGTTTTTTAAAGCAAAAAGCCGCCGGCGTTAAACGTCGTCTGGTCGGATTCACCCTCGACGAACGCCGCGTACCACGACACGGATACGAAATTGAAAGCCGTCGTGGTGCTCCAATCGGGATTGTCACGTCCGGAACCCACTCCCCCACCCTCGACAAACCCATTGGAACGGGCTACGTCAGCGCAAAACACGCGGAACCCGGCACCAAAATAATGATCGTGGCCGGTGGGAAAAAACTGGAAGCGGTGGTATGTAAACTCCCTTTTCTGGATCCAACTTTGTGATCAATCGGCAAATAACCCAGTGCTGCACCCCGTAAAAGACGTTATGATGCATGGTGTCATTGTTTACCGGGCGCAGCACGCGGGTTGTTTTCATTTTTTTGCGCAACCAAACGCTGATTGAGGTGGGTTGATTCAAACAAATACATGATTTTCAATAGCCGATAATACCAAACCGTTCAAAACCACGCTTTTGGGGCTATACCCCTGAAGACCAGATGAGCACTCTAGTACCATCCTAATACCTTATATTTAATGGTAGTAGGGCTAATTCAGCATGTATGCATTACAATCAAATTGATTTAGAAGTATTTCTAAAAAAATATTCACAACAGCAGGTGGCGTATTGCGCTAATCCCGGCAATGCAGGCGATGCCATCATTACCTATTCCACTTTTTTGCTATTTGAAAAAAAGTGCTAAACAATATTCCTGCAGACCGGTTACTGGTTGTCCGAACCGACAAGTTAAATGAAAGACTCGATGATCTGGCCCATTTTGCAGGTTTGAAAAACAGCAAAGGCATGCAGGCAAACAGCCATATTTTTGCAGCTCAAAAAAACATAACTTACTGGATAAAATAGACCGCAAATACCTAGACGAAAAGATAAATATACATTGTAAGGAGCTTATGTCTCAATTTTTTCCCGAAATTCAATCCTATTCAGATATTTTCCCAGAGTAACAGGTTACCTGCCCATACTCATTTATACTACCAGCAATGAACGTATCCGTTATCATCACCAACTATAATTATTCGAAATATGTCAGACAATGCATCCAAAGTGTGCTTGATTCCGACTTCGATGCCCAAAACATGGAGATTATTATTGTTGATGATGCAAGTACCGACAATAGTGTTGAAGTTATTAGGCAAATACAATTAAACAGCAATCGTAAAGTAACGATAAACCTGATTGAAAACGATGTAAACCTAGGGGTTATACGCAGT
>JBIPOY010000311.1:0-4351 GCA_044378705.1 Saprospiraceae bacterium | reverse complement strand
TGAAGGTTTTGCCGTGAAGGCCCAACCTTTCTTGCTTGAAAAAAATTGGCCCGGGAGAAGAAAAACGAACGCGTACAGCGATATAGGCAATCAGCGGAGATAGGAACGAAAGCGCAAGTCCACTCACAGCAACATCCAACATTCTCTTGACGGCTCTCTGCCACCGGGGCATTAGATCTTGTCTTATTTCAATGAGTACGGCACCATATAAGTGGCTCATTTTTACCGTACCCAATAAAATATCGTACATATCCGGAATGATTTTTACCAATACCTGCTCCCCAAAATCAAAGAGTATGTTGAGAATATCCCGAAGGCGATTGTGCTCCGATGTCTCAATGGCAATAATGACTTCCTCTATGTTGTTTTCCTGAATTACGCTGGAAAGATTGGCCAATGTACCCAGTTTTGGTAAGTAGGCTTCGAGAACTTGTTGCGAACTGTCGCCATTGGTATCTATGAAACCAATAAATTTATTTCCAAGCCCCTTTTCCAAACTTTTAACATCGTTGTAAAGATCAAGTGCATTTTGATTACCACCCACCAACAGCGTGTTAAAGGTAACCAAGCCTGCTTTCAAACGCTTGCTTGCTTGGGTAAGCAAGATCATTCTGACGGTAGCCGTCAGGAAAAAATGTAGCGAAAAAAGCGTCAAAAAAGACTGATAATATGTGTGGTAGTCTCTTACGATATCATCAAGGATCAGCGAAAAAAAGAGGAAGGTAATGCCCAGAAAAGAAAGAAAAAAGGTGTGAGATAGGGTACTCAGCCTTGAAAGTCTATAGATGTCTGTGTAGTGGTCAAAAATACTGTACAACAGTACCCATCCGATGGGGATGATCAATATTCCGAGGGTGAAATTGGTGTCACTCAGAATACGCACATCAATAGGCGCCCCTTCTACGTGTTTTCTATATAAAAAGAACAAGGCCCAAGCCAACATCGCCATAAAAAAATCGGCAACTCCATAAACAAATGTATGTCTTTTCCGCTGAAGGTTGTGCATGGTTGGCTTATGTATTTATCTGTTTCATATCCAAATAAATACACACAAGAATTTATCTGAATGTTTAATGCAATTTAAAGATGCACGAGTCTGATATTATCCAGTCGAACCGTTCCGTGCAGTTGACTAAAATTTCCGGCACCGTCTCTTGGCAAGGGTGTTCTGAAATACAACCGATAGGTATCGGCTTGTGTATTGGTGAGTGCTTGGGTGATGTTGAGGTATATTTTATTCCATTTTTCAGCAGTATTAAACTGAAAAACAGGTTGAGACGATTCAGATCCTCCATTGCTGGAATGTAGCAGGTACAAGTAGAAGGGGATATCCGTTTTGTAGTGTAGTTCTAACCATACTTCTGGAGAACCTGTGATGGGTAGGTTTTGCACTTTTTCTGTGGCTATTTCTATCAGTGGGTGCGCAGTGTCCACTTCCATCAGGATACATTTTCCTGCAAACGCACTATCCTCGGTGATTGAAAAGGTGGTGCTTTGGTCGCTGTCTCTGTTTTCAAGTATGATACTCGAGCCTCCATCAAAGTCGCCGCGGCCAATACCTAAAGCAAATTTGATGGAAGGATCGTAGGTGGTGGAGGGTTGAATATCGGTGGTTTGTCCGCCACGGAGATTGACTGTTTTTGATTCCCAACGGGTTAGAAGCGGGTAAATATTGGGTGTTGCGAGGATCCCATTTTCTTTTACGCCCGGGAAAAGTAAAACTTCACTTTCTCCGTCTGCCAGCACCGGAACGGTGGCTGGCAGGGTGTAGGAACCCAAATACTCACCATTTACATACAGCCAACCTTCGGTCAGTTTGTGCCAAGAGGCATCTCCCTGGGCATCCACTTCGAAGGGTTTTAGGTGTAGGTAGGCTGGAATTTGTTCCGGATTATCCTTACAACCGAAGACGGTTACCAAACAAATGAGTATCAAGGTGTATTTCATATTCGCACTGGCGGGCACCGCCTTTGTTAATCTTTTGAACGAATGTAAATTTCTACTGGCGCCCCTTTGAAGTTGTAATGCTTTCTAATTTGGTTCTCCAGAAACTGTACATAAGACTCTCTTACATAATTTGGGTTGTTGACAAAGAAAGCAAAAGAGGGGAAATGCGTGGGTAATTGGGTCACATATTTGAATTTCGGGAACCTGCCCGAAATGGAAGGGGGGGGAGTTGCTTCAATGATACCCAACATCAACTCATTGATCTCAGAGGTTTTGACGCGCCGGGTTCTGTTGGCATATACCTCCATGGCGGCTTCAACGGCCTGAAAAATTCGCTGTTTTTCCAGCACGGAAATAAACACAACAGGAACATCATCGTTTGGCGCCAAACGGCGTTTGATGGCCGCTTCATAGTCGCGAATGGTATTGGTTTCTTTGTTTTCTACCAAATCCCATTTGTTAACCAGAATAACCAACCCTTTGTGTCGTTTTTGTGCAAGCCTCAGGATGTTTAGGTCTTGAGACTCAATTCCTTGCATGGCATCAAGTACCATCAGGCACACATCTGCCTCTTCAATGGATTTGATGGCACGCATTACGGCATAAAACTCGAGGTCTTCTTCAACTTTCGTTTTACGACGAATGCCTGCTGTGTCTATCAAGACAAATTCTTTTCCAAATTTATTGTAAGTACTGTGAATTGGATCTCGGGTGGTACCGGCCACGGAGGTAACGATGTGGCGCTCTTCACCCAACAATGCATTGGTAAGCGAAGATTTTCCGACGTTGGGCCGTCCAATGATCGCAAATTTTGGGAGTTCAGTTTCCAATTCAGGTTCGGTTTCAATCAATTCGGTGACGGCGTCTAGGAGGTCACCCGTGCCACTTCCACTGATAGAGGCAACGAAAAAAGTATTTTCAAAGCCCAATCCCCAGAATTCATTGGCATCCAAGAGGTTTTTGTGGTTGTCCACCTTGTTGACGACCAGGAAAACCGGTTTTTTACTGCGTCGAAGCCATTTTGCGATATTGTCATCGAGATCTGTGATGCCCGTTTGGGCATCTACCATAAAAATTAGCACAGAAGCCTCTTCTACGGCCGCTTTTACCTGATCTCGGATGGCTGCTTCAAAAATATCATCGGAATTTTGAACAAAGCCTCCGGTGTCCACCACGCCGAAACGTTTGCCGTTCCATTCGCAAAACCCATATTTTCGATCTCGGGTCACCCCGGAAAAATCGTCAGTTATGGCGTCACGAGAACCGACGAGGCGGTTGTAAAGTGTTGATTTTCCGACGTTTGGCCGGCCTAGTATTGCTACGATATTACTCATTGTCAGAGAAAAGGTATTGGGAGGAAATAATTGCCTGAACGATGTTTGATGCAGGTTTGTACATTTGCCTTGTGGCGTTTTTTTGCAAAGGTAACAAATGCCCGGCTTTGAATGTCCAAACAGGAAATCAAGACATGAAGAATATCATTTACAAAGACCAATGTGTAACGATTTTTCAAAGCGTACTGTTCCAAACAAACTCAACTGTCGTACTGACAGAGGATGTCGTACTGGTCGTAGATCCCGCTTGGCTACCCGATGAAGTGATGGCTATCAAACATTATGTAGATGCTATCCGGGGGAAAAGGGAGTTGTTTCTGATATTTACCCATTCTGACTACGACCACATCATTGGCTATCGGGCCTTCAAACCCGACAAGGTTTTTATGTCTAAAAGGATGGATGAAAATCCAAATAGACAGGAATGTGTTGAGCAAGCATTGCTTTTTGACGAACAATATTACATCCAAAGACCATATCCCATCGAATACCCACATCCTGATTTTGTCGTTTTTAAGGATGGTGCCCAGTATAGGATCGGTCAGACCAAGATGACGTTTTATTTGACGCCCGGCCATACCGCGGATAGTATGATGGTAGTGATATGGCAAATCGGTCTTTGTATTGCCGGAGATTATTTGAGTAACGTAGAATTTCCCCTGATCTACGACAGCAGTATGGCGTATGAAGAGACGCTGGAAAAACTTCCGGCCATTCACGATCGCAATTGGTTTACAAGGCTGGTGCCCGGCCATGGCGACCCTGCGCTTACCATCAATGAGTGGTTACACCGGCGAACGGAGAGTCTGTCCTATATCTATGCTCTTCGGGAAAGTATTGCTACCGGCGTTGCATTGGATGAAACGTCACTGTGGGACCGTTATAAGTTTCCTAGACAGCAACGTCAGTGTCATCTTGATAATCTTACATTGATGACCCGTGAATATGAGCAAGGACTATGGACCTGGGAGACGGATGTTTTGGTGTATCCTACCAAACAAATTCCGCCGGTCTAATGTATATACATTTAATTTTGATGGATCTTGGCCCTAATTGTGATCATCAAAGTG
>JBIPOY010000310.1:0-4361 GCA_044378705.1 Saprospiraceae bacterium | reverse complement strand
GCCGCCGTTTGCCGCAGCGGGGTAATATTGTCCAAAATCCAAAAAGAGCGGCCATGGGTACCCACCACAATGTCGTCGTTTTTGATGACAAGATCTCGGATGCTGGTAGCGGGCATGTTTAGGCGCAGTGATTGCCAATGGTCGCCATCGTCGAAGGAGACATAGACGGCGTTTTCAGATCCGGCGAAGAGTAGACCTTTCTGGGTGGGGTCTTCCCGAACGGTGTTGATGGGTTCGTTGACAGGTAGACCCTCTGTTATTTTCTGCCAGGACTTACCGCCATCGTGGGTTCTGAAAATAAGAGGGCGCAGATCGTCGAGGCGGATTCGATTGATGGCAGCGTAGCAAGTGTTGTTGTCGAAGTGCCCAGCATCAAGTTGGGATACTTTACTCCATTCCGTGACGGCCGGCGGGGTAATGTTTGTCCAGTTTTTTCCGCCATTGCGGGTGATGTGTATCAAGCCATCGTCGGTACCGGCCCAAATGGTGTTGGTGTCTTGCTGGGAGGGTGCGACGGCATAAATCACGCCCCTTTTTCGGTTTGTTTTTTCTGCTTCAGGACTGAATATACCAACGCATGCGGGTATCTCCCAGACCTGGCGGGTGAGGTCTGGTGAAATGACATCCCAAGAGTGTCCGCCGTTTTTGGTTTTAAACAATACGTTTCCGGCAAAATAGAGGGTATGCGGGTCCACGGGAGAAAAGAGTACGGGTGCCGTCCGGATAAAGCGGTATTGACCTGTCCGAATGGCTTCGGGTTTGATATTTTGGGTTTGGCCGGTGCGTTTGTCGTGTCGGGTTATTCTGCCGCCGTAAACAATGTTTGGGTCCAGAGGATCCGGTGCGATGTATCCATATTCATCCACGCCCACGGCATGCCATTCTCGGAAGGTAATTTGCCCATCGTTTCCCCGGCTGCTGATACACACAGAACCACTTTCCTGTTGGCCGCCGTACACATTGTAAGGGAAGGCATTGTCGGTACTGACATGGTAAAATTGTGCGGTGGGCTGGTTGTACCAACTGCTGAAAGTTTGGCCGCCATTGACGGTAATGATAGCGCCTTGGTCGCTGGCGAGCAGGATAATGTTGGGGTCTGTCGGATGGATCCACAGCCGGTGGTAGTCATCGCCGCCGGGCGCTCCCCGAAAAGGCTGCCAGGTTTTGCTACCGTCGGTGCTTTTCCAGGTCACGACGTTGGCAGAATACACCACATCGGGGTTGATGGGGTCGGCTTTTATTTCGGCGAAATCGTCGCCACGCCCCCACAAGCGCGGGTCTGGGTTGGTGCGGTACCAGTTGGCCCCGGCATCGTCAGATCGGTAGATGCCGCCATATTGCGCGGCAAATTCAGAGCCTTCTCCGCAGTCCACCGTGGCGTATAGACGGGAGGGTAGGGAAGGGCAAATACAGAAACCTATACGCCCGAGCCCTTGAGCCGGTGTTGGCAGTCCCTTGTTGAGTGGCGCCCAGGTATTGCCGCCATCGGTGCTTTTCCAGAGCCCACTGCCGGCGCCTTGCCACTTGCCGTTTTCCCAGGGGGCGAGGCGGCTGGCATAAAAATCAGCATACACGATTTGTGGGTTATTAGGGTCAATGGCAACCTGAATAGCACCGGAATTTTGGTCGATAAACTTCACTTTTTCCCAGGTTTTTCCGCCATTTTTTGTCCTAAAAACGCCCCTTTCTGTATTGGGGCCATAAGGATGCCCCAGTACTGCGGCGAACACACGATCCGGATCCGTAGGATCAATGGCGAGGCCTCCTATTTGTAGCCCGTTGTTTAATCCGGTGTTTGTCCAACTTTTACCGCCGTCATTAGAGCGATATACACCGTTGCCGACACTCAAGTCTGGACGCTGAAGGCCCTCACCACTGGCGACATACAATACGTTGGGGTTGCTGGGGGCTACTGCGATATCTCCTATGCTTCCGGTGGGTTGATCATCAAAAATAGGCGTCCAAACACGTCCATAATCAGTGGTTTTCCACACACCGCCGTTGTTGACACCAATATAAAACGTGCCCGGCTGTTGCGGAACACCCACGGCACCCACCGTCCTGCCCCCCCGGTGCGGCCCAATACAACGCCATTGCAATGCCGAAAAAATGGCGGGTGGGGTAGCAGAGATTTCAGGTTGCTGGGCCTCTGTTGGCGTGGCACCCAGCAGCAATAGACTGAAAAAAAGGATGCTTCGTATTTGCATTGTGTTCATGATTTAAGCGGACAAGATCGTGTGATTTGATAAATGCAAAAAAATTACTTTGGACGTAGCTACGTAGGTGGCGCGCGGTCTGGCACCAATAGACCCGTTTTCCGCCATACTTCGCGTGTTTTTTTGAGTGTATCACAGCTTCGGCCTACAAAAATCCGCTTCGTCCGGAAAAAAATGGCCTCTTTTTATCTCAGACGCGACCACCTACGCAGTAACCTTTGGATAATATTCAGGATCAGAGAATACACACGCATCCGAAAGTATTGTGTTAAGTGCTCACTTTTCCAAAACCATCACCAGCTAATTTAATAAATGACACCAAGACGACATATTATCCCCCCTTTTTCAGGCGTCTGCCGAGAACAAAATTTCCATTTGTCTGTATCTTGCTCCCGGATGCTTTTTTACAAGAGTGTTCAATAATCCAAGATTTCCGGTAACTCCGCCGGAAAATCATTTTTTTCTCACCCAATACTAGATTTTATGCGATTCTCATCCTTTTTACCGATTTTCTTCCTTCTGATGCTGGCAATTCCTCTTGTCGCTCAGCAAAATTGCGATATCTCCCAGCTTACGGTTGATGTCGGCGACTGCCATCCCAATGTCGGCACGTATGACATTACGGTCAATTTTGTCGTGACCAATCCGGGCAATGGCCTTTTTCACTTGACAACAGGCAATGGCGCCGATCTGGGGATTTTTGCCATCGACTCTTTGCCCGTCGTTGTTCACCATTTTCCTTGGGAGGGCGGGGTACTCGATACCCTCGTTGTTTGCATGGACAATCAGGCAAACTGTTGTGAAACCATCGTATTTACGGCGCCCAATTGCGTCCAACAGGGTTGCAGTATTGTTGACCTCCAAGTGACTCCTGGGGATTGCGCCAGTGACAGTACGTACCAGGCGATCGTTGATTTTCACCTCCTCAGTGGGGTTGCCATTCCGGATTCCTTCCGTCTGTATTTGGATGATTCCTTGCGTGGTGTTTTTTCGCTGGGCCAGTTGCCGCTTCCCGTTGTTTTTGAAACCAACGACAGCACAGATGCGGTGGTGAAAGTCTGTGTCAATCTGCCATCGGGCGCCCCTTGTTGCCTGGAACAGACGTTTGTAGTGCCGGTTTGCCCACCCCCTTGTACCCTTCAAAATGTGCAAATTCAAACGGACTCGTGTACGTCAGACAGCACCTTCGGGGTTTGGGTGAATTTTCAGGTGGCTGATTCTACAGCCGTGGATTCTTTTTCAGTATGGGGCAATGGCGGCCATCCCTTGGGGCTTTTTGGTCTGAATCAATTGCCGTTGAACATCAGTGATTATGCTTGGAATGGATTGATTTTCAATCAAATACGTATATGCGCCGGCAATGCAGCCGTTTGCTGCAAAGAAGTGCAATTCCTTGCGCCGGGTTGCCTACCATTTGATTCTTGTGCCGTAACCCAGGTTACTGTTCAAACAGGCGCATGTTCATCTGACAGTACGTATAAACTGAGCCTGAACTTCAACGCCACCAATCCCGGCAATGGCACCTTTATTGTTTGGGCTAATGGCATAGTCCTAGATACCTTTAACCTGACCCAAGCGCCCTTGACCATCCCCAATTTTCCATGGAATGGCGGGGCCAATGATGTCGTGACCGTATGTATCGGCAGTGATACCATGCCCGTTAATGGATGTTGTAAAACGCTTGAATTTGCCGTTCCCGATTGCTTGACGCCGCCTGCCCCTTGCGACATCACCAACTTGGTGGTGCACACAGGTGATTGTACGGGCGACAGCACCTACGTGGTGACGTTTAATTTTCAGGTCGCCAATGCGCAGGATAGTATTTTCACCGTGTGGGCGAATGGACATCTTTTTGGCCAATATGATCTGGGTCAGTTGCCGGTGACCATACCGAATTTTCCGTGGGATGGGGGCGCCAACGACGTATTACGGGTATGTTTCGACAATACCTCCAACAATTCCAGCGTATTGTGTTGCGAAACGGTGGAATTTGCGGTGCCGAATTGTTTGGTTCCCTGTGAAATTGTGAACCTGCACGTGGACACCGGCGATTGCAACCCCGACAGCACCTATAACTTGACGCTCAATTTTGGCGTGGCCAATTCAACGGCGACAGAATTTTCGGTGTGGGGGAATGGCGTGTTG